>NZ_JBCAQT010000009.1:0-210646 GCF_038419845.1 Marinimicrobium sp. C2-29 | reverse complement strand
ACACCTCTTCTAGGGTGGTAGAATACCACCTTAAATGGTGTCCGGAATCATTAGACCACTTCAGAGCCCACCCTACAACGATTGCACGGGGCCCACCGTAGGGTGGGCTCCGCCCACCTGTTATACGGCAGTCAGTCTTCCATCCCCGTATTTTGGGTGACTTCCTCCACTTCCCAGGGCAGGCCGTGCTGGTTCAGCGCCTCCATGAAAGGATCGGGGTCGAGCTGTTCCATGTTCCAGACACCGGCTTCCATCCACTTGCCTTCCAGCATCATCTTGGCACCGATCATGGCCGGCACCCCGGTGGTGTAGGAAATGGCCTGGGACTTCACTTCGGCGTAACAGGCTTCGTGGTCACAGATGTTGTAGACATACACGGTTTTGGGCTTGCCATCTTTCACGCCCTGCGCCAGGCAGCCGATGCAGGTTTTGCCCTTGGTCCGCGGGCCCAGGCTGGCCGGGTCCGGCAACAGGGCTTTCAAAAACTGCAGCGGGATGATTTCCTTGCCCTCGAACATGACCGGTTCGATGGAGGTCATCCCGACATTTTCCAGCACCTCCAGATGCTTGAGGTAGCTGTCGGAAAAGGTCATCCAGAAACGCGCGCGTTTGATTTCGGGAAAGTGTTTGGTAATGGATTCCAGCTCTTCGTGGTACATCAGGTAGCAGTTTTTCGGGCCGATGCCGTGCGGAAAATCGAACGAACGCTTTTCGCTCAGGGGGTCGGTTTCCTTCCAGCCACCGTTCTCCCAGAAGCGACCCTTCGCGGTCACTTCCCGGATGTTGATTTCCGGATTGAAGTTGGTGGCAAAGGGATAACCATGATCACCGGCATTGCAGTCAATGATGTCGAGCGTGTGAATCTCGTCGAGGTGGTGCTTTTTGATGTAGGCGGTGTAGACGTTGGTCACCCCCGGATCAAACCCCGAACCGAGCAGCGCCATGCGTCCGGCCTGCACGAACTTATCCTGATAGGCCCACTGCCAGCTGTACTCGAATTTGGCTTCGCCCGGCGGCTCGTAATTGGCGGTATCCAGGTAGTGCACGCCCGCTTCCAGACAGGCATCCATGATGGTCAGGTCCTGGTACGGCAGCGCCACGTTGATCACCAGCTCGGGCTTTTCCCGCTCCAGCAGTGCCACCAGCTCGGGCACATTGTCGGCGTCCACCTGAGCGGTTTTGATGGGCCGATCGAGCTGCTCGGCAATGGCCTTGCATTTACTTTCGGTGCGGCTGGCCAGGACGATCTCGGAAAAGACGTCGGGCACCTGAGCGCATTTGTGAGTGACAACACCCCCGACGCCACCGGCGCCGATAATCAGTACTTTAGCCATAGCCTTAGCTCCTTGAGTTCAATAAGTTATCTGTTGGGTGTGAAGACACCGGGGACGGCGGATGCGCCTTAGGCTTATCCGCCCTACGTATACCACGGCAGTTCCCGTAGGGCGGATAAGCCTAAGGCGCATCCGCCGATGCAGAACCTGTCGGGCGATCTGTAGGGCGGATCGGTCCGACGTCTCGGAGCCTAAGGCGCATCCGCCGTCACCCGCCTCAACGCTCGAAATACGTATACCCGCGCAAACTGTCGGTAAAGGCGGCGAGCATCTCCTGCCGGTCCGAGACAGTGATGCGCCCGTCGCGCACCGCCTGCTCGGCGGTGGAACGAAACTGTTTGAACATGGCCTGGGGGTCATATTCCACGTAACTGAGCACATCGGCAATGCTGTCGCCGTGGAGTTCATGCACAAATTCCATGGTGCCCTCGGCGTTGATGCGCACACTGGCGACGTTGGTGTCACCAAACAGGTTGTGCAGATCGCCCAGCGTCTCCTGATAGGCACCCACCAGGAACACCCCCAGATAATATTCTTCACCGGAGTTGACCGGATGCACCGACAGGGTTTCGGTGTTGCCCTGCGGACCGGCGAATCGGTCCAGCTTGCCGTCACAGTCGCAGGTCAGATCGGCAATGATTGCCTGCCGGTTGGGCTCTTCATTCAGTCGGTGGATGGGCATGACCGGAAACACCTGGTCGATGGCCCAGGAGTCCGGCAGCGACTGAAACACGCTGAAGTTGCCGTAATAGATGTCCGCCAACTGTTGCGGGAGGGTTTCCAGTTCCGAGGGAATGCGCTTGAGGTGCGGCAGCAACGCGGCAATTTTCTGCAGCCCCGCCAGGTACACATTTTCCCCAAAGGCGCGCTGGCGCAGGCTGATTTCACCCCGATGGAACATGTCGCGAATCTGATCGCGATAGTAGGTCACATCGTTGTAGCTTTCCTGAAGATTCTGCGGCGTGACCACCTGGATCGCGTGCCAGAGATTCACCAGCTGGGCGTGGCTGCCTTCGGGCAGCGCATCGGGCAGCGGACTGGGGTCGAAATGCCCCACATCCAGCACATTGAACAGCAGCACCGAGGTGTGCGCGACCGTCGCCCGGCCAGACTCGGTGACGATCACCGGATGCGGCACCTCGTGCGGGTCCAGCGCCTGCTGAATGGCCTCGACCACGTCCACACAGTACTCCTGGACCGAATAGTTGCGGCTGTGGCCACTGGTGCTGGAGGTGCCATCATAGTCAATGGCCAGACCGCCACCCAGGTCCATGTAGCCCAGGGGCGCGCCCTCCTCTACCAGGTCAATATAGTAGCGGCAGGCTTCGAACACCCCGGCACGGATGCTGCGGATATTGGGAATCTGGGAGCCGAGGTGAAAGTGCAGTAACTGAAAGCAGTGCAGCAGGTCGTGCTCGCGCAACTGATCCACCACCTTCACCAACTGGATCGCGGTCAGACCAAAGAGGCTGCGATCGCCACTGTCTTCACTCCAGTGCCCCTCGACCTTGGTAGACAGTTTCAGGCGCGCGCCCAGCAGCGGATCCACACCGAGCGCGCGGCTGCGCTCGATAATCAGCGGGACTTCGGCCGGGGTTTCCACCACAAAAAAACACTTGAAGCCCAGCTTGCGGGCCTGCAGCCCCAGATCAATGAACTCGGCGTCCTTGTAACCGTTGCAGATGATCAGGCTCTCGCGGTTCTGGAGCGTCGAGAGGGCGATCATCAGCTCGGCCTTACTGCCGGCCTCCAGCCCGTGGTTATAGCGCTCACCAAAACGGGCAATCTCCGCCACGATATGGCTCTGCTGGTTCACCTTGATCGGAAACGCACCGCGATAGACGTTCTGGTAACCGGTGGTTTCAATCGCCTCGGCGAAAGACTCATTGAGAATGCTCAGGCGGCTGTCGACCAGATTCTCCAGCCGCAACAGGATGGGCATTTCCAGCCCCCGCTGCTGTAAGCCCCGGGCAATGTCCATCAGCGAGACGGACGCCCCGGTCTGACCGTTGCTGGGCGAGCGAACCACCACCTCCCCCTCGGGAGAGACCCCAAAATAACCTCCACCCCACTCCTCTACACCGTAGAGTTCAGCGGACTGGCGAGCGGACCAGGTCCGGGCTTCACTGGAATTAGTCAATGCTTCAACCTACCCCTTAAATGTATTGGCAAGAACCGGGCCGGGCCCGGAAACACCACCATCACCGGCTCGCGGTGAGGTTGCGTTCTGTTTGCGAGAGAGAAAGGAGCGCAATTTTGCTCATTCTGGCGTCAATTGCAATATTTTTCCGCCGCACCGGAGCGCGGCCGTTCACAGGGCATCAACCTTGCCAGAGATTGCGGGTAGGCGCAAACGAAACACCGCCCCAAACGCCCGCCCCGCAACACGGCGGACAGAGCCGCCGGGATTCGGTAACATTCGACCCGGCCAGTGTGCTGTAGCACCCCATCAAACCATCATCGAGGTCATCCATGAGCTGGGCACCCCACGTCACCGTCGCCACCGTCGTCGAACGCAACGGCCGCTTCCTGTTCGTCTATGAAGAAGCCGAAGGCCGCCGGGTCTACAACCAGCCCGCCGGCCACCTGGAACCCAACGAGAGCCTGACCGACGCCGCCGTGCGCGAAACCCTGGAAGAGACCCGCTGGCAGGTCCGCCCCACCGCCCTGCTGGGCATCGGCCTCTACCGGGCACCCGCCAACGGCGTCACCTACCTGCGCCACACCTTCGCCGCTGAAGCCGTCGAAGAACACCCCCAGCGCCCCCTGGACGAGGGCATCATCGAACCGCGCTGGCTCACGCGGGATGAGCTGCTCGCCCGGGAGAGCGAATGGCGCAGCCCCATGGTCCTGCAGGCCGTGGACGACTTTCTGGACGGCAAACGCTACCCGCTGGAGCTATTGCGCTCGTATCAGTAGAATACGCAGTTGTTCGGGATAGTGGCCAGGTCGGTCGATGGTGGGCGGAGCCCACCCTACAGTTCGTACAACGTGCATAGGCCCGGCTTCAGGCAGGGCTTTCCAGGACCGTGAGCCGTGGGACTAGCGCTCTCGAGCTTACAGGGACGTATTCACAGCGTGTCCTGGAAAGCCCTGCCTGAAATCGGGCCGGACCTGAAGCTAAAGATACCGGTCTTTGGCGCTACCTCACTTCACCGCCTCACGTGACTTTAATATGGCAACAACCAGCAAACCCAGCGTCATCGTCGGCATGTCCGGCGGCGTCGACTCGTCCGTTACCGCCCTGATCCTGCAACAGCAGGGCTATCAGGTCGAAGGCCTGTTCATGAAAAACTGGGACGAAGACGACGGCACCGACTACTGCACCGCCAAAGACGACCTCCAAGACGCCCAACGCGTCTGCGACCGTCTTGGCATCAAACTGCACACGGCCAACTTCGCCGCCGAATACTGGGACAACGTCTTCGAACACTTCCTGGCCGAATACCAGGCCGGGCGCACCCCCAACCCCGACATCCTGTGCAACCGGGAAATCAAATTCAAAGTCTTCATCGAATACGCCGAAATGCTCGGGGGCGAACTCATCGCCACCGGCCACTACGTGCGCCGGGCCGACCGGGACGGCCAGACCCTGCTGCTCAAAGGCCTCGACCCCAACAAAGACCAGAGCTACTTCCTGCACGCCGTGGGCGAAGCCGAATTCGCCCGCAGCCTCTTCCCCCTGGGCGAGATGGAAAAACCCGACGTGCGCCGCATCGCCGAAGAGCACGGCCTGGTCACCGCCAAGAAAAAAGACAGCACCGGCATCTGCTTCATTGGCGAACGCCGCTTCAAGGACTTTCTGCAACAGTACCTGCCCGCCCAGCCGGGCCAGATCCAGACCCCCGAAGGCCAGGTCATCGGCGAGCACAGCGGCCTGATGTACTACACCATCGGCCAGCGCCAGGGCCTGGGCATCGGCGGCGTGCCCGGCGCCAGCGAGGCCCCCTGGTTCGTCGCCCAGAAAGACCTGGAGCGCAATGTCCTGATCGCCGTCCAGGGCGACCACCCCCTGCTATACAGCGACAGCCTGGAAGCCAGCCAGGCCCACTGGATCAACGGCACGCCGCCCGCCAGTGGCTTCCGCTGTCGGGCCAAGACCCGCTACCGCCAGCCCGATCAGGATTGCCAGGTGCGAGTCGAGGGCGACCGGGTCCGGGTCGATTTTGATCAACCCCAGCGCGCGGTCACTCCTGGCCAGTCGGTGGTTTTCTATCAGGACGATATCTGTTTAGGTGGCGCCGTGATTGAGCAGGCACACAAACAAGAGGACCCCACCGCATCGTGAACAAGAAACTGGAAGACATCACCATCGCCCTGGCCGGCATTTTTCAGGCCGCGGGACTGGTGGAACAACTGGCCAAAACCGGCTATGTACCGGCCGACGCCTATCGCTGCAGCATCGAGAGCCTGTTTGCGATCGACCCGCCCGACACCCGCGCGGTGTATGGCGGCACACTCGTCCACCTGATCCCGGGCCTGGAGATTCTGCAGGCCACCCTGGAGCCCGGCAACCAGCGCCACCGGGACGCCCTGCGCTACAGCCTGGGCGTGGTCCACCTGCAGAGAAAACTGCGTGCCCGCAAAGACATGATGGGCGCGCTGGGCAGCCGCCTGAAGCAGGCCGCCCGCCAGGCCGAGCACTTTTCCAGCACCCACGAAAATGTGATCGGCAACCTGGGAGACCTGTACAAGGAAACCATCAGCACCTTCCGCTTTCGTATCCAGGTGACGGGCGATCAGGGCTACCTCCAGCAGGCCCGCATCGCCAACCAGGTCCGCGCCCTGCTGCTGGCGGGGATTCGCGCTGCCACCCTCTGGCGGCAGGTGGGGGGCACCCGCTGGCAGTTGTTGTTCCGGCGCAAGCAGATTGCCGCGACGGTCGATCGGCTCCTGCGGGAGGCCAAGGCGGAGTTGCATTGAGTCTGGTTGTGGCGGATGCGCCTTAGGCTTATCCGCCCTACGGGCTCCGAGGCGTCTGACCGATCCGGCCTTTGGTTATGGCGGTTATGGCGGATGCGCTTGACGCTTATCCGCCCTACGATGAACTCTGGAGTACCTGTAGGGCGGATAAGCGTCAAGCGCATCCGCCGATACCATGCCGCATCCGGCGCGCAAAAACGCCCGATTTCCGGTACAATGCCGGCCCTTAAACTCCCGTCTGAACCCACTTGTGCAAGAGACAACTCATGGCATCCGCAACCTTTGAGCAACTGACTCCCCTGAACGCTGTTTCCCCCATCGACGGCCGCTACGGCACCAAAACCTCCGAGCTGCGCGCCGTGTTCAGCGAATTCGGCCTGATTCACTGCCGGGTGGCGGTGGAAGTGCGCTGGCTCCAGCGCCTGAGCGAGCATCCGGGTATTGCCGAGGTACCCAAGTTCAGCGCCGAGACACACAAGCAGCTCGATGCCATCGTCGCCGACTTCGATGAAGCCCAGGCACAGCAGATCAAGGACATCGAGCGCACCACCAACCACGACGTCAAGGCCGTGGAATACTTTCTGAAAAAGCAGTTTGCCGGCAACAAAGAGCTGGAGGCGGTGCTCGAGTACGTGCACTTCGCCTGCACCAGCGAAGACATCAACAACCTGTCCCACGCGCTGATGCTCAAGGCCGGCCGCGAGCAGCTGCTCGGCCAGGCCGGGCAGATTGTCGACGCCATTGCCAAGCTGGCGCACGACTACGCCGCCGACCCCATGCTCTCGCGCACCCACGGCCAGACCGCCTCGCCCACTACCGTGGGCAAGGAGCTGGCCAATGTGGTTGCGCGCCTGCGCCGGCAGGTCCGGCAGATCGAGCAGGTCGAACTGCTGGGCAAAATCAACGGCGCCGTGGGCAACTACAATGCGCACCTGGCCACCTACCCCGGCCTGGACTGGGCCGCCAATGCCCAGACGTTTGTCGAGGGTCTGGGGCTGAGCTGGAACCCCTACACCACCCAGATCGAGCCGCACGACTATATTGCCGAGCTGTTCGATGCCATTGCCCGCTTCAACAACATCCTGATCGATTTCGATCGCGATGTCTGGGGCTACATCTCCCTGGGCTATTTCAAGCAGAAAACCATTGCCGGTGAGGTGGGGTCCTCCACCATGCCCCACAAGGTCAATCCCATCGACTTTGAAAACTCCGAGGGCAATCTGGGGCTGGCCAACGCCATCTTCACCCATCTGGCGCAGAAGCTGCCCATCTCGCGCTGGCAGCGCGACCTGACCGACTCCACCGCCCTGCGCAATATGGGTGTGGGCTTTGGTTACAGCTTTATCGCCTACGCCTCCACCCTCAAAGGCATCGGCAAACTGGAAATCAACCGCGCCCGTCTGGCTCAGGATCTGGACAACGCCTGGGAAGTACTGGCCGAGCCGATCCAGACCATCATGCGCCGCTACCAGGTCGAGGAGCCCTATGAGAAGCTCAAGGCCCTGACCCGCGGGCAGACCATCAATCAGCAGGTGCTCAACGACTTTGTCGACAGCCTGGATATTCCCGAAGATGCCAAGGCCGCCATGCGCGCCCTGACGCCGGCCAATTACATTGGCAATGCCGAAGAGCAGGCGAAGAATATTTGACCTTTGGTTGTGGCGGATGCGCTTGACGCTTATCCGCCCTACGAATACTTCGGAGGTTATGTAGGGCGGATAAGCTGTAAGCGCATCCGCCACACCGAAGCCATAATCCAACACCAACCGACCCGCTACTATGCCTCTGACCCACCTGGGCAACTTGCCCATCAAAGACTTCCTGCGCGATTACTGGCAACAAAAGCCATTACTGATTCGCAACGCCTTCCCCGATTTTGAATCGCCCCTCGATGGCGACGAACTGGCGGGACTGGCGCTGGAAGAAGCGGTGGAATCGCGCCTGGTGCTTGAGAAAGGCAGCTCCCCCTGGGAGCTGCGCACCGGTCCTTTTGACGAAGAGACCTTCGCTCAGCTGCCCGAGTCCCACTGGACGCTGCTGGTGCAGGCCGTCGATCAGTGGGTACCGGAAGTCCAGGAGCTGCTGCAGTGCTTTCGCTTCCTGCCCGACTGGCGTCTGGACGACATCATGGTTAGCTACGCCGCCGATCAGGGCAGCGTCGGTCCGCATTTCGATTATTACGATGTGTTTCTGTTGCAGGGCTCGGGTAAACGTCGCTGGCGACTGGGCCAAGAGTGCGACAGCCAGAGCCCGCGCATTGAAGGCACCCCCCTGAATATTCTGCAGGACTTTGATGCGACCGAAGACTGGGTGCTGGAACCGGGCGACATGCTTTACATTCCACCCGGCTGGGCGCACTGGGGCACCGCCGAGGGCGATGACTGCATCACCTACTCCATCGGTTTTCGCGCTCCCAGCCAGGCGGAGGTGGTCACCGATGTGGCTCAGGAAATCGCCAGCCAACTGACCAACGACCAGCGCTACCGCGACCCCGATCCGGCTCCCGCTTCCAACCCTGGCGCCATTCCGCCCGCCGCCATCGAACGCCTGCGGGAAATGGTGCTGGAGCACCTGACCGAAGAAAATCTGGCGCAGTGGTTTGGTCACTACATGACCGAGCCCAAGTATCCGGATCTGGAGCCCGAAACGCCGGAGGAGACCATCGACTGGCGTGAGCCGGGCGGGACGCTGTACCGACACCCAGCCTCGCGCTTTGCCTACTACCATCGGGAGGGAAAACCGAGCCTGCTGTTTGTGGATGGCGAGCACTTTGAGTGTGCGCCGGCATTGGCGGAGCGGCTGTGTGAGCGGTTGGAGGTGGAGTCCGGCGCGCTTTTGGCAGTCGCCGATGAGGAGGGGTTAGCGTTGATTGATGAGTTGGTGGCCGAAGGGAAGTTGTGGGTGGTGGGCTTGGATGACGTTGGTCGGTGATGGCGGATGCGCTTGACGCTTATCCGCCCTACATAACCTCCGAAGTATTCGTAGGGCGGATAAGCGTCAAGCGCATCCGCCATTACCCAGACCACGGCAGCTCACGTAGGGCGGATCGGTCCGACGTTTCGGAGCGTCAAGCGCATCCGCCATCACCTACCTTCAAGAATTACCGGCCAAGCATTTCTTTTAACGTCGGCTCCATGGCTTCGGCCCAGACGCGGTAACCGCGGGCGTTGGGGTGCAGGAGGTCGGGCATCAGGCGCGTGCGCAGGTCGCCATCCTCTTCCAGAAACTGCTCATTGATATTGAGATAGACCACCTCTTCGCCGTCGGCGAGCGTCTCCAGTTTTTTGTTGGCCTGGCGATTGAGCTCACGCAAGGGATCATCGGCACTCTCGCCGCGCGGGAATATGCCGAGCAGTAAAATGGGAGCTTCGGGCAGGCGCTCCTGCAACTCCTCGATGATGGTTTCCACACCCAGAGCGGTATGCTCGGGTTTTTCCTCGCGGTGACCGGTGTTATTGGTACCGATCATCAGCACCACCAGCTCCGGCTCCAGTCCTTCGACCGCGCCGTGTTGCAGACGCCAGAGCACGTTCTCGGTGCGATCCCCACTGAAACCCAGATTGAGGGCATTGCGCTCGGCGTAGTACTCGTCCCAGACTTCCGCTCCGGCATCTTCCCAGCCGTGAGTGATGGAATCACCGATCATGACCACATCGATGTCCCGCTGCCGGGCTTCTTCGAGTTTTTCCTCGTGGCGCGGCTCCCACCACTCCACCGCCCAGCTTTCGTTCAGCTTGGCCGGCGTGATGGCGGCGGGCTTGTCGTCGGCCAGCGCCTGCGGCCCCATTGCGCCGGCAAGCAGCATCAATCCCATACTCAAACCCTGAATGTTTCTGTTTTTATGCTTCATTGAGAAGTCCTTCAAAAGTTATTTGAATTTTCACGCATGTGCTTTCATGTGTGATCAAGCCTGCACCACCGTCTGCCTCTGCTCACCCAACCCCTCGACACTCAGGGTGACGGTATCCCCGGGCTGCAGGTAGACCGGCGGCTTCTGCCCCATGCCGACGCCGGGCGGCGTGCCGGTGGAAATGATATCACCCGGATGCAGGGTCATGAACTGGCTCAGGTAGTGCACCAGAAACGCCGGCCCATACACCATTTTCTGCGTGCTGCCATTCTGGTACTCGCGACCATTCACGCTCAGGCGCAGATTCAGGTTGCGGGGTTCGGGGACCTCATCCGGCGTGACCAGCCAGGGGCCGACGGGACCAAAGGTATCGCAGCCCTTGCCCTTGCTCCACTGGCCGCAGCGCTCCAACTGGAAGCCGCGCTCGGACACATCGTGCACCACGCAGTAACCGGCAATGTGATCGGTCGCCTCGGCCTCGCTCACATAGCTGGCCGGCTTGCCGATGACAATGCCCAGCTCCACTTCCCAGTCCAGTTTTTCCGACCCGCGGGGGCGTAGCAGATCGTCGTTGGGGCCACAGATGGCACTGGTCGCTTTCATGAACATGACCGGCTCGGCGGGTATCCTGGCGCCGGTCTCAGCGGCGTGGTCGGCGTAATTCAGGCCAATACAGATGAATTTGCCCGTGCCGCTGACACAGGGGCCGATCCGGCCGGGATCGGCCACCACCGGCAGAGCTTCGGTATCGAGCTTCGCCAATTTCTTCAGCGACTCCGGCGAAAGCGCCTCGCCAGCGAGGTCATCGATGATCCCCGACAGGTCCCTTACCTGCCCGGTTGAATCAATCAGCCCCGGACGTTCGTTTCCGGGGGCTCCAAAACGCATTAATTTCACTCACTCTCTCCCACTCGGTCTCTCAAAATAATCAGTTGCTCCAACCGCCGTCGATGACCTGAGCCGTTCCGGTGGTAAAGGCCGACTCGTCACTGGCCAGATACACCGCCAGCTGGGCAATCTCTTCCGGTTTTCCCAGGCGGCCCATGGGTTGGCGCGCGATGAAAGCCGCTCGCGCGCTGTCGTAATCGCCCGAGGCGCGGATCCGCTCTTCCAGCGACGGCGTATCCACCGTGCCCGGGCAAATGGCGTTGCAGCGCACGCCCTGCTGCATGAAGTCAGCGGCCGCCGCCTTGGTCAGCCCGATGATAGCAGCCTTGGTGGTGCCGTAGGCGAAGCGGTTGGGCGCGCCTTTGATGGAGCTGGCCACCGAAGACATGTTGATGATGGACCCGCTCCCGCGTTGAATCATACCCGGTATGAAAGCCCGCATCATCCGGTACATGGAGGTCACGTTGATTTCCAGGGACTGTGCCCAGGCGCTTTCATCGCAGTCGAGAATGCTGCCGCTGTGCACGTAGCCCACCCCGTTGAACAGAACATCGATCGGGCCGAGGTTGGCGGCGAGCGCCAGAATGGCGTCGGGGTCGCACACATCCAGTGTCCGGGTCTCGCAACCATCAAGGGGCTTGAGTGCGTCCGCATTGATATCCAGCGCAATCACACGCGCGCCTTCCCGCACGAACGCTTCGGCCGTCGCCCGGCCAATGCCCTGTGCGGCGGCGGTCACTACGGCGGTTTTGTTCTCCAATCGTCCCATGTTCTTTTTATCCTGCGAGTTGTCGCACCGGCAGACAGGCCGGGCCCAGTGGTTCAAAGGCTTTGTAGGTGAGAATGAACTCCTGATGCCCCAGTGCCTCCGAGCAGCTGTGCTCACCCGCCGCGACCGCCCGCACCCGGGCGAAAATTTCATCGCCCACCTGATCCAGGTCGGCCTCACCACTCAGAATGCGGCCGGCGTCAATGTCCATGTCTTCGGACAGGCGCCGATAGGTGTCGGGGTTGGCGCAGATTTTTATCACCGGCGAAATCGCCGAGCCCACCACCGAGCCGCGCCCGGTGGTGAACAGTATCAGGTGACAACCACAGGCGATCAGCTCGACAATTTCCGCGTTGTCGGAGATGTTGGGAAAGCCAAAGCGGGGTTCGCCATCGGGCACCACGTCCAACAGATAGAGGCCGCCCGCCGGGGCCTGATCACCGGGTTTGAGCAACCCGCTGATGGCGGAGGCGCCGGACTTGGAGTAGGCACCCATGGATTTTTCTTCCAGCGTGGTCAGGCCGCCATCGGCATTGCCGGGGGCGAAACTGCCAAAGCCCATGGTCCGGTAATAGCGCTCAGCCTTGGCCACACAGTCTTCGATCGCCCGACCCAGCTCGGGGGTCAGCGCCCGCTCCGACATGATCCGTTCGCACCCGATCAGTTCGCCGGTCTCTTCAAAAATGCAGGTCGCTCCGTCATGGACCAGACGGTCAAAGCAGCGACCCACGGCGGGGTTGGCGGTCACACCACTGGTGCCATCGGAGCCACCGCAGATCGTGCCCACCACCAGTTCATCCATCCCCATCGGGGCCTTTGGAACGCGGTCGGCCTGCTCGCGCAGGCGCGCAACCGATTCACTGCCGGCCCGGATGGTGGCCGCCGTGCCCCCGCTCTCCTGAATCACCAGCAGCTCGGCCGGTCGACCGCTGGCGCGGATGTCGGTCAACAGCTGTTCGCGGTTCATGCTCTCGCACCCGAGCGAGACCAGCAGCACGCCACCCACGTTCGGATGGGTGCAGACCGCGTTCATCATCCGGTAGGCGTAATCATTGGGAAAACAGCCCGGAAAGCCGATCAGATGCACTTCCCGATCGTCCCAGGCGTTGACGATTTTGCGGCTCACATGGTGCGCACACTCCACCAGGTAAGCGACAACAATCACGTTGCGGATGCCTTTGCGGCCATCCGCCCGAACATAGGCATCAAACACGTCAACCATGGGGCCGACCTCCTGTATCCTGGCGAGTGTGACTGCGCAGATAGTCACTTTTCATATTGTGGGAATGGACATGCTCGCCCGCTTCGGCAGCGGACGTCATGGAACCGATGGGGGCGCCGTACTTGAGCACCTTGTCGCCCGGCGCCAGCGCGCGGCGGGCGAGCTTGTGCCCTACCGCGCAGGGCTCGGGGGCCGTCAGGGGTTGATCGTCAATCCAGAGCGTATCACCGGCTTCGATGCCATCAATGCACACCAGGACGGTGTCGTCCGGGTGCAGCAGGAGGACTTTGGCGGGCGCAGAGGACGCTCCCGCACGCGAATCAGTCATTCTTCTGGCTTCCTTCACTGGAATGTGGAACAGGGGCGTCCGGGTGAATCAGGTCGGCCTCGCGCAGCGTCTCCCAGAGCGCCGCTGGCAAAGGCCAGTTCATCAGCTCCACCGCCCGGGTGACCTCGGCCGCGCTTGCCAGCCCCGCCAGGACCGTGCCGACCTGCGGGTGAGCCGCGGGGAACTGCAGCGCGGCCGCTGCCATTGGGACGCGATGCTCGGCACAGATCCGCTCGATCCGCCCGACGCGCTCGATCACCTCGGCCGGCGCCGGCTCGTAGTTGTAGTGATGGGGGCCGGGGCCTTTGACGCCGGTGGCCAGAATCCCGGAGTTGAAGGGGCCGCCCAGCACCACCGAGGCGCCCCGGCGGGCGCAAAGGGGCAGAAACTCGTCCAGAGCGCCCTGATCGAGCAGAGTGTAGCGCCCGGCCAGTAAAAAGCCGTCAAATTCCCCTTCCGACAGCGCCCGGGCACAGACCTGCCACTCGTTGGCACCCAGCCCGATAGCCTTGACCACACCGGCTTCGCGCAGCTCCGCCATCGCCGGGTATCCACCCGACATGAATTCCTGCCACCGCTTGGAGTCCTCGCGCCCGTGTGTCACCTCGCCCAGATCGTGGGCCCAGAGAATATCCACCGAGCCGCGTCCCAGCCGCTCCAGGCTGGCCTCGAACGAGCGCATGACGCCCTCGTAGGTGTAATCGAACACCGGCTCGAGTGCGGGCGCATCGGCAAAGCCGTGACGGGTGCCGGCGGCATCCATCGGATCAATGGCTTCCAGCCGCCGGCCCACCTTGGTGGACACCACGGCCTGATCAGCGCCGGCCAGCCCCTGGCCGAGCCGGCGCTCACTCAATCCGAAGCCGTAGTGAGGCGCGGTATCAAAATAGGCAATACCCGCTGAGCGGGCCGCCTCCACCGCACCCAGCGCCTCCGCTTCCGGGCAGGCGCGATAGAGGTTGCCAATCGGCGCCGCGCCAAAGCCCAGCCGCGAAAGCCGCACGTCGCTGCGCCCCAGTGGGCGAGTCTGGCGATGGTTTTGTGCCTGATCTGTCAAGAATCACCCTCTATTTTGATTTTTATAATTGAAAATTTCATCGTCAGTAAAATTAAAAACGCCGCTTGTGTCAACCCTTTTTTACTCAAAGGCCCGTCGTTACCCGGCAATCGGCGGATTCCTCAACAAGCGGCCCGTTGTCAACCAGCGGTTGATCGGGACTGAATACGATGGTTTTACTGGAAGGGCAAGGTCACGGCCAGAGGGCCGTCGCCGCCCGGATCAATCGGACCCGGGCGGCGTAAATGACTCAATCAGGAAGGACATGAAATTGATAGGGTCTGCACTGATGACGGCGATCAGTCGCTGCTCAGCTGAGCGCTGATCCGGGCAGACGACGCCAACAGCGCATCGATGACCTCCTCGGGCGAACAGGGCAGCAGCTTGGACATGATGAAGGGGACAATCAAAACCGCCGTGGCCCCTTGGGCGCCAAAAATGGGAACGCACAGATCGGTCACACCATCGACAAAATCACTGGGTCGACGCACATAGCCCTGCGCCACCGCCTGCTCTGACTCTTCGATAAACCGCTTGAGGCGATCGGCCTCCTCCGGCGCGGCGATTCGGGGCTTCCACACCGCTTTTTCAGCCTCACTCCGGCAGCCGTAGAGCAGCAGTCCTGACGCCGACTCGATGATCCGGCGACGATAACCCACCCGGACCGCAAACCCCACATCCGAGGGGCTTTCGATGCGGGCGACCACGACCACCTGATCCCCGGAGGGCACCACCAGGTGGCAGGACTGGCCCACCTGACGCGCCAGCTCGTTCATCACCGGCAGAGCGGCATCCAGTAATGTTCGGGTGGGTGTCTGGGCCATGCCCAGGGCAAACAGTTTATTGGTCAGCTCGTAACCCTCGCCCGCATCGGCCTGGGCAATATAGCCCCGATGCTCCAGGGTGAGCACCATACGGAACAGCTCACTCACCGAGCGCCCGAGCGAACTGGCAATCTGGGAGGTGGTCATGGGCGCTCCCTGCTCCGCCATCAGCTCCAGGACATCCAGGCCTTTTTCCAGTGCGGGCGCCCGGTATTTGCGATCCCCCTCCTCCGTATCGGAGGACGCCTTCGTTGGTTCTTTTGCCATAATTGTCACAGCTCCCGGTTTGACGATAATGATGACTGCATACGCGCGACCACTTTTTCGCGACTACCCTTAATCGCAACTTCTCTAATCGCAACTACTTTAATCGATAGACCCGCCGGGCCGTTTCTCCCCACACCGCCGAGCGTTCCGACTCCGTGAGTGCCGCCAGTAACTGACCGGTCAGCTCGCTCCAATGGGCGTAATCCGCCACGGCGTTGACCACCGGCCAGTCGCTGCCCCAAAGCAGGCGTTGGGGTCCGAACCACGCGAGTAGATCATCCACCCAGGGCTGCAAATGCTCAAGGGTTTTTTGCGTGCCGGCTTCGGTCAACAATCCGGACAGTTTACAGTAAATATTGGGCGCCTCTGCCAGCGCCTGCATTTCCCTTTGCCAGGCTCTTCGCTCGCCCGTGGCAATGGGCGGTTTGGCGGCGTGATCCAGAACAATGGTCAAAGCCTCGTGACGTCGGGCAAACCGACGCAGCGGGGGAAGATGCCGAGTATAAACCAGCGCATCAAAAACCAGCCGGTTTTCAACCATCGCCGCAATGGCCGGATCCAGCGCCGGATCATCAATCCAGTGATCATCCTCCAGTGCCTGCAGCATCGGACGTAAGCCCCGCAGTTTTGACCGTTCTGATAAAGCCGCAATGCGCTCGGGCGCATCGGCGGCTTTAAGATCCACCCAGCCGACCACACCCAGAATCCAGTCATGCCGATCGGCCAGACTCAGCAGGTAATCGGTATCCCGCTCGTCGGGCTGCGATTGCACCAACACGGAACCGGCCACTCCCTGGGGCAGCGCCTGGGCGCGCCAGTCTTCAGGACCGAAGTCCCGGTACAATGCCGGCAGCTCCGGTGTGGGCCACTGACACTCGGGGCGCTGAAGCTGCCAGCAATGCTGATGGGCATCAATCACCATAGTGGTCATGTCAGGCCTCCTTCAGGGCGTCCTGCGCGCGCTCGCGCCTGAGACTGAAGCGGGAAAAGAACGCGATGAAGCCAAAACAGACCAGCGGCACCACCACGGCAACGTGAATCGAGGTCCAGTCCGACAGCGCACCCATCAATGCCGTGAGTGCCGCGCCGCCGACAATGGCCATCACCAGCAGGGAGGCGCCGGCCTTGGTCTGCTCTCCCAACCCGCGCAGGCTCAGGGCAAAAATCGTGGGGAACATCAGTGACATGAAAAAGCTGGTGCCGGCCAGTGCCAGCAGCCCGACCAGGTTGGGAAGGGCAATGGCCACCGCACACAGCGCCACATTCACGTAGGCATACCAGGCCATCAACCGGGCCGGCCTGACTTTGCTCATCAGGGCAGTGGCCACAAAGCGCCCGATCATGAACCCCACCAGCGACCAGATCAGAAAGTCGGCCAGCGTTTTTTCACCCGCGCCGGGCAATGCCGCCTGCCCGTAGCGGATCATGAAGCTCCAGATACACACCTGCGCGCCCACATAAAAAAACTGTGTGATCACGCCCAGCATGAAATAACGGTTGCGAAACAGGCGGGCGTAATCCTGCCAGCTACCAACGGACATGGCCTCCCCCGCCGAGCGGGTGGCCACGGCGGGGAAGCGAACCAGCCAGACCATCAGTGCCCAGAACAGGACCACACCCGCCAACACCAGATAGGGCCCCTGGACGGCGCGACTCTCCGCAGCGTAAAACTGCTCCAGCTCAGCCGCACTCATGGCCGCCAACTCTGCCGCCGTGGGCTCCACACCGGAGAGAATGAACAATTTACCGATCAGCACGCCGGAAATCGCCCCGAGCGGATTGAATGATTGAGCCAGGTTGAGCCGGCGCTCGGCGGTTTCCGGGTTGCCCATGGCCACGATCAGGGGATTGGCGGAGGTTTCCAGAAACGCCAGACCACTGGCGATCACAAACAGGGCAAACAGAAAATACCGGTACTCCTGCGCCTCCGCCGCCGGATAAAACAGGAGCGCTCCCACCCCGTAGAGCAGCAGCCCCAGCACCACCCCGGACTTGTAGCCCCGGCGCTTCATGAACAGAGCCGCAGGAATGGCAAAGAAGAAATACCCCAGATAGAATGCGGACTGCACCAGACCCGAAGCGAAATCCGACAGCGAGAAGGCTTTTTTGAACTGACCGATCAGAATATCATTGAGATTGTTGGCCACCCCCCAGAGAAAAAACAGACTGACCACCAGAATCAGGGGCAGCAGGAGGGATCGATCACGTTGATTATTATTCATTGGGTTTCTCCATGTTCGCTCTCGATGCGAGACATACCGGTGACTGTATACCACAGCTTATGTTTATATGTAAAACGGTATTTACCTGTAAATACGCATCAGACCGTTTCGAGCCCGCACAATCGCCAATTGTGACGCGCTCTGATGACCCGGCGACGGGGTTGTCTGCAACCGCCATCCCTCAGTGATAATATTCCCTATCTCAACACACCTTCATCGATAAGGAGCCTCTCATGTCTACCCTGATTATCGGAGCCCACGGCCAGATCGGCCAACTGTTGATCCAGGAGCTGGTCAAGAACGGGGAGCCGCCCAAAGCCATGGTGCGCAGCGCGGAGCAGGCCGAGCAGGTCAGACGCCTGGGGGCCGACCCGGTAATGGCGGATCTGGAAGAGCCGTTCAAACACGCTCTGGAGGGCTGTAACCGCGTGGTCTTTACCGCCGGCTCGGGCCCCAACACCGGGCCGGACAAAACCATTCTGGTGGATCTGTGGGGCGCCATCAACGCGGTGGATGCCGCCGAGGAGTCGGGCATCGAACAGTTTGTGATGGTCAGCTCCCGAGGAGCGGAAGACCCGGACGCCGGCCCACTGAAAATCAAGCATTATACCGTGTGTAAAAAACTGGCCGACGATCACCTGATTCTGAGCGAGATGCCCTACACCATTCTGCGCCCCGGCCGGCTGACCGACGATCCGGCCACCGATCGACTCACCACCGTCTGGCCCGAAAACCCGGAAGACCAGTGGATTTCCCGCCAGGACGTGGCACGCGCCGTCGCCTACTGCCTCGGGCGCAAGGAAACATTGAACCGCATCTATCCGCTCTTTCACGGCGATCAGCCCCGGGAGGCGGTGTTGAAATAACCGCTTTTCTCTGGCCCTGATTGCTGTCAACTCAAAGGGTCACAACCTGAAAAGACAATACGATTGAATACGTATGCAGCCATAAATCCGATAATTTGCATACGTATTCAACTTGCCCCACTCCCCCCGAAGCGTTTCCATGACGCCAGCAGCGAATTCTATAACAACAGCTGTTGATGCAATCCCAACCTCCCCACTTGCGCGGTCAGGCAAGTGAAAAACCATAACAGTCATCAATAAAATTCTATGGAGGTTTTATGAATAACCATAACCACACCTCACCGATGAGGCTGCGCCGTTGGCTTCAAAGTGCCCTGGCGGTCAGCCTGGTGTCAGCCGCCGGCGCCAGTGCCCAGCCCACTGCGGGCGATACTTTTGTGCACCTGTTCGAGTGGCAATGGAGCGATATTGCCACCGAGTGCGAACAGCACTTGGGTCCGAAGGGTTACGCGGGCGTGCAGGTCTCGCCCCCGCAGGAGCACATTCAGGGAGACGCCTGGTGGACCCGTTACCAACCGGTCAGCCTCACCATCAACAACAGCCGCAGCGGCACCCGGGCCGAGTTTATCGACATGGTGGATCGATGCGCCGACGCCGGCGTGGATATCTATGTGGATGCCATCATCAATCACATGGCCGCCGGCAGCGGAACCGGAACCGACGGCAGTGACTATTCGGCCGGTACATTATATCCCGAGTTCTCGAGCAACGATTTTCACGCCGCGTGCACCATCAACAGCGAAGACTACAGCGGGGATGCCTGGCGCGTGCGCAACTGCCGGCTGGTTGGCCTTCCCGACCTGGACACCGGGGCCGAGTATGTCCGCCAGACACTGGCCGACTACATGAATGACCTGATCGGCATCGGCGTCAAAGGCTTCCGGCTCGATGCCTCCAAGCATATGTCACCGGAAGATATCAACGCGATCACCGCCCGACTGAACGGCAGCCCCTACATTTTTCAGGAGGTGATCGACCTCGGGGGCGAAGCCGTCAGCGCACTGGAATACATCAACGGGGGTGACGTTACCGAGTTCAAGTACAGCGCCGAAATCGGCAATCAATTCAAGAATGGCCAACTGAGTAACCTCAACAGTTTCGGTGAAGCCTGGGGCTTTCTCGGCGATGATTCAGCGGTGGTGTTTACCGATAACCACGACAACCAGCGCGGTCACGGTGCCGGCGGCAGCAATGTGCTGACTTACAAGGACGGCGCTCTCTACGACCTGGGGAACGTTTTCATGCTCGCCTGGCCCTACGGTTACCCGAAGGTCATGTCCAGCTTTGCCTTTACCGACAGTGAAGCCGGCCCACCCAGCGCCAAGGTACACAACAACGGTAGCCTCAACTGCTATGGCTCGGATTGGCAGTGCGAACATCGCTGGACGCCCATCGCCAATATGGTGGAATTTCGCCAGGTCACCGGCGGCAATACGGTCAACAACTGGTGGGACAATGGCAACAACCAGATCGGTTTTGGCCGGGGTAATGCCGGTTTTGTGGCCATCAACCGCGAAGGCAATGACCTGAACCGGACCTTCAGCACCGACCTGCCCGAGGGTGAATACTGCAACGTGCTGGATGGCGACTTCAACAGTGGCAACTGTGACGGCGAAACCCTCTGGGTCGACAATCAGGGACGGGTCAGCGTCAGTTTGCCGGCCATGACCGCCCTGGCCATCCACATCGACGCTCGGATTGACGGTTCAACCGAGCCGGAACCAGAGGCAGGCACTGTAACGGCCACCAGTCTCTGTTACGACAACAGCGCCAACTACAGCAGCCCACACATCTACTACTGGGGCCCCAGCCCGTCCGGCGTCATCGACGACACCGCCTGGCCCGGTGAAGCCATGAGTACCCATGGCGACTACGTCTGCTACGACCCGGGCGTCGATTTGACCTCTCTCAACGTCATCTTCAACGACAATGGCGGTGCCCAGACCGACGACCTCACCTACAGCGGTGACGGCTGCTATGCCAACGGTCAGTGGCAAAGCCTTGAGCAATGTGGTTTTGAGGTGGAAAGCAGTGAGCCGCCCGCCGAGAACACCTACCTCTGCTACGACAACGCAGGCGGCTATAACGACCCGCACGTCTATTTCTGGAATGCGAGCCCCAGCGGTGCTATTGGGGACGCCAGCTGGCCCGGTGAAGCCCTGCACAGCAATAACGGCTTTTACTGCTACGACACCGGCGCCGAGCTGAACTCACTCAACGTCATTTTCAACGACAATGGCGGTGCCCAGACTGGTGACCTCAGCATGGGTGACAGCAACACCTGCTACCGGCAGGGACAGTGGACCACGTTGAGTGATTGCGGGGTCAGCCCGCAATAACCTCCAACCTTGTAAAGTGACAGGGATGTCGCAACAACATTTATTATCGACCGCAACCCAGTCGGGCGATAAGGAACCCGCCATCTTCCGAGCGTCATCGCTCCTGCGAACCAGTCCACAGTTTTTCAAGTTGCCGGAAACTACCGCTATGTCCGCATGTATGGCGTCAGTCGCAGCGCTGAGAACGATTGGGGCTATTCCATTTGGGAATTTGAGATCTACGGCCAGAGCGGCGGTGATGGAGGCGGCAACGCTGGCAGCCTGACTCTCCAGGCGGAAGATTACGAGAGCGCCTATGACACCACGGCGGGCAACACCGGTGGAGCCTATCGCTCGGGCGATGTGGACATCGAAGCCAGCACCGATGAGGGGGAGGGCTACAATGTCGGCTGGATCGCCCCCGGCGAATGGCTCGAATATACTCTAACGCTGGATGCGGCGACTTATGCGGTGAACTCCCGGGTCGCCTCAGACACAGGTGGCGGTGCCTTTACCGTGGACCTGAACGGCTCCGAAATTGTGGGAACGCAGAGCATCGACAATACCGGCGGATGGCAATCCTGGAGCACGCTAAGCTCCAGCCCGATCGCTTTACCTGCCGGGGAACACACCGTACGAGTTAACGTGCAGAGCGGCGACTTCAATTTGAACTGGTTGCGTTTCGAAACGGTTGACGATGACGATGGCGGCGATTCCACTCAACCCGCCTGGAGCGATGAATTCGACACCATCGACACTGATAACTGGGCCTTCGAGACCGGTGGCCAGGGCTGGGGCAATCAGGAGTTGCAGTACTACACCGATGGTGACAACGCTTACATTGAGTACGATGTACAAGTCGACAGCAACGTGCTGGTACTGGAAGCTCGCCAAGAAAACCCCGCGGGATTCAATTGCTGGTACGGACCCTGTGAATACACTTCAACGCGCATGATTTCCAAAGGCAAACAGGAATTCACCTACGGGCGTATGGAAGCTCGCATCAAGCTGCCGCAAACCCAGGGTATCTGGCCCGCATTCTGGATGATGGGGAATGATATCGACAGTGTCGGCTGGCCCCAGAACGGTGAGCTCGACATCATGGAGCATGTGGGTTACGAGCCCAATTTGACCCACGGCGCCCTGCATGGGCCGGGGTACTCGGGCAACACACCGATCAACGGCACCCACGACCTGGGGGAGTCGGCCGACGCCAATTATCATGTGTACGCTGTAGAGTGGGACGAAAACGGTATCGACTGGTACGTGGACGATGTGAATTTTTACAGCATCACGCGCTCCGAGGTAGAACAGTATGGCGAGTGGGTCTACGACCATCCATTCTTCTTCCTCTTGAACGTCGCCGTCGGCGGCACCTGGCCGGGGGAGCCCGACGCCAGCAGCCAGTTCCCACAGCGCATGTACATTGATTACGTGAGAGTTTACCAATAACGCATTTTTTGGCGGGCAAATAAAAAGGCAAGCGAGGCGACGTGCCTCGCTTGCCTTGTTACGACCAACATACCACTAGTACTGGCGGATCATGGTCCAATGCTGATTGCTGCGACCGGTCCGGTCCCACTGCACAATATTGGCCTGGTTTTCGGTGCTATTGCCGTAAACATCCAGCAACATACCGCTCAGTTCAGATTCGATCTCCACATAATTTCCGGTGACCGAATTGAACTGCCAGCGTTGGCCGTCGCCGCCCAGATAATCATATTGGGCAATGTTCGCCCCGGCACTGGTCGACACGCCCCATACGTCCATGCTTTTCAGGCTCAATGCATTGATCAGGCTGTAATTGCCTGTGCCCTGATCGATCACGTACCACTGCTGATGCAGGCCATTGTTGAAATCGTACTGCACGACATTGCCGCCGTTCTCGGTGTCCGCGTACTCGATCTCCAGACTCTTGCCGCTACGCCGAGACTGAATCTGATACAGCCCTTCACTGGTTCCGCCACAATCCATGATGTTGTTGAAGTTGTGGGTCATCGAAGGCCAGCCGCCGGAGAAGGTCATCATCTGAATGTCCAGCTTGGCTGTGCCGCCATCGTTCAGATCGTAGTAATGGGTGGTGGTAAAGTTGCACCCGTCCTGCTTGAGAATACCGATGTGCCCGGGGCCCTTGCGCTTGCCATCTTCATTGGGAAGCAGGTTGCGCTCATCGGTGTAAGGGCCAAACACACTGGTGGAGCGAGCCACCTGAACTTTGTAGGTGCTATTCGACCCCTGACAGCACTTGCCGCGAGTGAAAAACAGATAGTAGTAGTCACCGTTGCGGGTAATGTAAGGCGCTTCGATGGACTGATGACCCCCACCGTAAATTTTGGTGACGCCAGAGGCCAGCTTACCGGTGCTCTGATTGATCTCCGCCACACCGAGACCACCGAACCAGGAGCCGTAGGACATATAGACGCGACCATCATGATCGCGGAACAGTGCCGCATCAATCGCATTGATCTCGTCAGAGCCACCGTAGGACTGCACCACCATGCCCAGATCCTGCCAGTTGGGATTTTTCAGGGACGGGGTCCGCACCACGCCGATTGCCGAACGCGAGCTACCGAATGTGGAGACCGAATAGTAAACGTAGAAGTAGTCCCCCATCTGAATGGCATCGGGGGCCCAGAACTCCCCTTCAAAACCCGGTACGGCATCATTGATCCAGCTGGGCCAGCCACTGCCGAAGATCGTACCGGGGTTGCCCCAGTCGGTCAGATCCGTGGAGCGGGAATACCACACACCACCGCCGGTGGTGAAATGGAAATAGGTATCGCCGTCTTTCATCAAAGTGGCCGGATCGTGCGAGTTGGGGATACCGGTCAGCTCCAGAGCCGAGGCCGGCACGCAGCAGAGCAGGAGTGATACCAGCAACGCACGTTGAGTGAGACTTACTGATTGAAGTAAGGCTGAGAACATAGATTCACCTGTTATCGATTATTAGTGTGTTGTACCTCCATGCGTGGTAGTCCACATCAGTCCGTATTATTATCCTATAAGTAGACATTTTAGAGTCTATCAGGTATTACCTGTCGCTTCATTCCACACTGAGACCAATCCCGAATGCTAAGCCCCCTGTAATATGCCAAAAGGCTATATAAATAACCGGAAAAATCTCGCATCAGCCTCCGAACAGGCTTGCCCCGCGCCTTAAACTGATTGAGTCAGCCGACGAATAAGGGCAGAATCCGCCCTCATGATCACAATGGGTTAGAGAATAGAATGGCCATCAACTGGTTCCCCGGACATATGCACAAGGCGCGCAAGGAAATCGCGCAAGTCATGGCTCAGATGGATGTGGTGATTGAGGTGCTGGACGCGCGTATCCCCTACTCCAGCGAAAACCCGCTGGTGCCCAGCCTGCGGGGCGAGAAGCCGTGCATCAAGTTGCTGAACAAGGCCGATCTGGCCGACCCGGTGCTCACCCAGCGCTGGATCGAGTACCTGGAGCAGGAACAGGGCGTGGTCGCCATCCCCGTGAGCCACACTCAGCCGGCCGGCATCAAACGGATTCTGACTCTGTGTCAGGACCTGCTCGCCGACCGCAATCTGAGCGCCCGCAATGCCCAGGCGATGATCATGGGCATCCCCAATGTGGGCAAATCAACGCTGATCAATATTCTCGCCGGGAGGCGCATCGCCAAAACCGGCGACGAAGCGGGCGTCACCAAGGCCCAGCAGCGTATCAAGCTGGATAATCGCGTTGTCCTGACCGATACGCCAGGGTTTCTGTGGCCCAAGCTGAACCCACCCAGCTGCGGGTATCGCCTGGCGGCCACCGGCGCGATCAAGGAGCGGGTGTTCGATTACCCCGAGGTGGCCTTTTTCATCGTAGAGTATCTCGCCCAGCAGTATCCCCAGGCGCTGACCCAGCGCTACAAGCTCGAGGCGCTACCCGAGGGTGACCTGGCCCTGATCGAGGCCATCGGTGAGGCACGCGGTGCGGTGCGCAAGGGAGGGATGGTAGACCTGGAAAAGGTCTCGGCATTGCTCATCAGCGAGCTGCAGGCCGGCCTGTTGGGTCCCGTCACCCTGGAGACCCCGGAAATGACAGCACAGGAAGAGCGCGAGGCTCAAGCAGAGGATGAACGCATAAAAAAGGAAAAAGAGGAGAAGAAACGCGAGCGCCAGCTACGCGCCAGAAAGAATCGCCGTTAAGCGAGAGCCGCTGAGTCTTTCCGTTAAAAAGGCAGGTGCAGATAAGGCCTGATTTTCTGAAACAGGTTCCAGAACGGAATGGCGCGCAACGGTTTGAGCATCTTCGAACCGTACCGACCGGTCAGAAACCCCGCCGCAAAACAGCCGGCAATGCCCCACTCACCACGCAGGCGATCACCCAGCTGGGCTCGACCCTGCTGGGTGATCTGATAGAGCAGACGACGCTCTTCATCAATGTGCACGGCCATGGCAATCACGCGATTGCGCTTTTTCCGTATCAGTAATGACATCATGGCGGGGTTTCTCCCGGATCCTTCGCCGCCGCCTTGAAATCGGCAAAAATCGAGCGTGAAAACGCCCGGCGGGTAGCGGGGAAGGTGAGCCAGCTTTTGACACTGCGAATCTGCCAACGCAGATAAAACACAAGAGCCACTTGCGCCACTATCGCGCCCGCCAGTATCCAGCCCAGGGACAGGCCCTGCTGAAACGCGTAGAAACCGGCACCAATCAGCAGCAAAATCCAGATCAACGTCAGTGTCATGGCCATCAAAAAGGCCAGCCCCATCAACAGGATGGCGGTACTGAGCGCCAACCTCGCCTCGGCTCTCGCCAGCGAAAAGCGATCTCTCCAGGTCTGCCGCGCCAGTGCGATCATGGCCGCGGCCAGATCCAGGAGCGACTCTTCCGGAGAGGCCTCTTCAGGGTCGAGTTGTTCCTGTTTCTGCTGCTGGTGTGGTTCCTGCTCAGCGGTGGAATCTTCGCCAGCGTGCATTCAACTCTCCAATAACTGGCAGCCGCTAGCGGCGCAGGATATTGGCAATCACCAGGCCTGCCGCAAAGGCAATACCGGCGGCCATCAGGGGGTTTTCCCGGGCGTACTCACGCGCGCCTGACACTGACCCTTCGACCTGAGCCCGCCACTCTTCCTGCTTCTCCGACCAGGATTCTTGGCCTTGGGAAGCGGCACCACGGAGACGCTCTTCGGTGTGGGCGACGCGCTCAGACAGACGATCAATGGCTTCGTGTGCCGCCGAAACGGTTTTTTCGGTAAAAGGCGCACCGGATTCGGTTGCGCTTTCATTGGTCGCTGTTTTGGTAGTGGAAGTTGCCATGCTATTCCTCCTAATGGCGGTTGTCGCCAAGGTTAATGGCAGACAAGAAGCGATCTGCTCCGTCTGACCTAGTGGGCTGCGCGGCTAATTCGGTAACGCTCAGAGCGCCTGTGCCGGTGCGAATCAAGGCGCGTTTCGCAGGCCAGGGTGGGTCCCTTGTCAAGAAACGCAACGCCGAGTCGTGCCGGCACAGGCGCTCCCGGAGGGCCGCCGCACAAGCGCCTTGGGCGGCGTTGCGCTCGCTTGAATTGACGACGGGCCAGTCCTGCACTCGCGCGCCTAGCCCACGACGCTTGTGCGACGGCTGAGCATTACCGAATTAGCCGCGCAGCCCACTGTTACCATAACACCTTTTTCGCCTTCGTTTAAGTTTTGGCACAATTCACTGCCAGAACCTTGTTCACTGGCCGGACGCGCGGTCATTCACATCACGACGTGCGCCATTCGGTATCCGAATCGGGAATCAGCTCCGCCTCGTCCATTTCGGTCATCATTTTTTCTCCTTCGGCCGCTCGCGGCTTGGCAAAGCGGGCGAGCCCCAGATACACCACCGGTGTGAGGAACAGGGTAAACAGAGCCGCCAGGCCCAACCCCCCGAAGATCACCCAGCCAATGGCCCAGCGGGACTCGGCACCAGGGCCGCTACTGAGGATCAGGGGCAGACCACCCAATACGGTCGACATCATGGTCATGGTAATGGGGCGCAGGCGGACCATGGCCGCCGTGCGAACCGCACTCAACACCGAGTGGCCCATGTCGCGCAGCTGATCGGCAAACTCCACCAGCAGAATGCCGTTCTTGGCCATCAGACCGATCAGCATGACCAGGCCGATCTGGGAGTAAATGTTGATGCTCGTGCCAGTTATCAGTATCGCCAGAATCGCCGCCGCGATCCCGAAGGGTACGGTCACCATCACGATCAGGGCACTGGTAAAGCTTTCAAACTGGGCGCACAACACCAGGAACACTACCACCAGGGCGATGATATAGGTCATCGCCACATCCCGGGAGGTTTCACCCAGCGTCTGGGCTTCGCCCTGGAAAATCAGACTGATGCCACGCGGTAGCGTCTCGGCACTCATCGCACGGACTTCATCCACGGCGCGCTGCATCGGGATGTCTTCATCCAGCTGAAACTCAATCTCGATGGCCCGGCGCTGTGAGTGCCGTTCCAGCTCCGCCGCTACGTTGTCTTCGCGAATGTCGACCACGGACGAGAGCGGAATCAGGTCGCCACCTTCCGAGGTAACGTAGAGGTTCACCAGATCATTGGGCGTGCGAATCTGTCCCGTGGCCGATTCGAGCACAATCGGGATGGCTTCATCGCCCACACTCAGATCCACGACATCAAAGCCCTGGATCATTGAGCGCATGGTAGTGGAGATATCGTCCAGCTCTACCCCCAGTTCGGAGGCACGGCGCCGATCAATATTGACCGACAACTGGGGTTTGTTGGGGTCGTAATCCAGGTCCGGGTCAGACAGGTAGTCGAAGCGCTCTTCGATTTCGGCGATAAACTCTTCCGCGGCGGCATAGATCTGATCGTAATCCGGGCCGGTGAGTGCCACCTCCAGACTGTTGCCCTGTCCTCCGCCGCGAATATCCAGGCTGTTGCCACTGCCGATCCAGGTGGAGATACCGGGAATGGCATTCAACGGCTCTTCCAGCTCCTCGGCAATTTCCATACGGGTGCGCTCACGCTCATCCCAATGTTTCAGGGGGAGCACGAACAGGGCCCGGTTGGGATCGCGCCAACCGATGATGGAAAAGGCCAATTCCACTTCACCGGAGTCCAGCAACGGCTGGACCACATCGCTGACTTTCTGTGCCTGTCGTTCGCTGTATTCAAGCCCGACGCCCTCCGGCCCATTGGTGCCGATATAGATCACCCCCCGGTCCTCTTCGGGCAGCAGCTCATTGGGCACCACGGTGTAGGCAAAGCCGGCGCCGATCACCACCAGCACGGCAATGCCAAAGGTCAACCAGGCGTGAGACAGCGCATGATCGATCATCCAACCGTAGCCACGGGCCAGGTAGTCCCCGAGCCGGTGCAGTCGATCGCGGATCGGGTGGACTTCGTCTTTGCGCTCGGGCGAGATGCGGGCCGCGGCGGCGGGCACCAGAGACAGGGCCACGAAGGAGGAAATGATGACCGCCACCGCCAGCACAAAACCGAACTCACGGAACAGCCGGCCCGCGGTACTGGGCAGAATGGCGATGGGGACAAAAACCGAGACCAGCACCGCCGTGGTCGCGACCACCGCGAAAAAGACCTGTCGCGTGCCCAGCACGGCGGCGGCGCGGGCTCCGAGCCCCTGGTGGCGACGGCGCTGAATGTTCTCCAACACCACAATCGCATCATCCACCACCAGACCGGTGGCCAACACCAGCGCCAACAGCGTGAGGATATTGATGGAAAAACCGAGCGCCCAGATGGCCGCCACAGTCCCGACCAGGGCGATGGGTATCGCCAGGCTGGGAACCAGGGTGATCCGGAAGGAGCCCATGAAGAGCCAGATGGTGCCCACCACAATGGCGACGGTCAGCAGCAGGCTGGTGATCACCTCGCGCACTGAGCCCTTGATGAAGGTGGCATTGTCTTCGGTAACCGACAGCTGAATGTCATCGAAACGCTCGTTGAGAGGGCCCATCATCCGATGGATGCCTTCCGAGATTTCCAGAGTATTGGATTGCGCCTGGCGCACGATGCCGAGCCCCACCACCGGCTGGCCGTTGTAGCGCACCAGCGAGCTGGCATCCTGGGGCGAGTAAAACACCCGGGCCACATCGCCGATTTTGGTGCTACCGGAGACCACGATTTCCTGGATTTCCCGCTCGGAGATCGCGGTGGCGTCGGCTCTGACCAGCAACTCCTGATCATTGGAGCGGAAGCTGCCGCTGGGTACATCGTAGGGGGCCGTTCGCAGCGCCGCCGCCACATCGGCCACGCCCAGGCCCACACTCGCCAGACGTATGGGATCGACCACCACGCGGACCACCCTGTCGCGCCCGCCAAATACCCGAACATCGGCTACTCCCGTCACGGAGATCAGCTCGGGCACGATTTCCTGCTCGACCCGTCGGGTCAGCTCGGTCTCCGACAGCACGTCACTGATGGCGGCAATATTGATGATGGAGCCGGCGTCCGGATCGGCTTTGGTGATGGTCAGCTGTTCGACATCGTCGGGAAGCTCATCCCGCACCCGGCTGACCGCTTCACGTACCTCTGAAGCGGCATCATTGAGTTCCACCCCCGGGTTGAACTCCAGCCCCATGCGAAAGTTGCCCTCTTCGCTATCGGAGCGGATGCTGCGCAGCCCCGAGACACGGGCAACCGCGCCTTCGACGATACTGGTCACCTCCGCGTCCATGGTCTCCGGTGAGGCACCCGGGTAATTACCGCTGACCGACACATAGGGGTGGTCCACATCCGGCAACTCTCTGACCTCAACCGCGAGAATCGCCGCCACACCCGCCAGCGCAATCAGCAGGTTGATCACCAATATCAGTATGGGACGGCGGATGCTGACGCTGGGAAGGTCATCGACCGGCGCCGCCCGACGTGGATCCTGCCCCTCACTCACGACTCATCTCCCGTCTGCGCCGTTTCCAACTCGGCATTCAATGGTCTGACTCGCGCCCCTTCACGTACGGCGTGAACGCCCTCGGTCACGATATGGGCATTGTCGGGAAAGTCGGCTTCCACCAGCACCCCCTGGGCGCTGCGCTGGACAATATTGACCATCACCCGCTCGGCTTTGCCGTCCTCCACGATCCAGACATAGGCGCCCTCGCCTCCCCACTGCAGAGAAATTTCCGGCACTTTCGGGTATCGGTTGCCGGAGAGTGTCATCTGCACGCGAAAGCTCATGCCGGGGCGCAGGTTATCGGCTGTGTTGTCGACGTGAGCGCGCACCGTAAACGTTCGCCGGGCTTCATCAATGCGGGAGTCCACATCCACAATTTCCCCCTCGGCCACAGAAAACCTGTCGCTCCAGGTGCTCAGCTGAATGGTGTCGCCCGCCTGCAAGCGGCCAAACAACAGCTCCGGCAGTTGAAAGCGGACCAACAGCGTCGTGCGGTCGTCCAGTGTGGTAATTACGGAGTCCGGACCGATCCAGGCACCCGGGTCAACGTCAGTCATGCCCACATGCCCCGTGAACGGCGCCTCGATGGTGTGATAATCAAGCTGGACTTTTGCCCGCTCCAGGGCGATTCGGGCCCGGTCGACCTCGCTGTTGGCGGCATCCAGGTCGGACTGGGTCACCCCGCCGCTGGCGGCCGAGCGCTGGTAGCGGTCCAGCAAGCGCTTGGCATCGGCCAGCTCCACTTCGGCCAGCTCCACGGCCAGCCGCTCATCGCGGTCATCCAGGCGCAACAGCACCTGCCCCTGCTCGACTCGCTCTCCAGCGGAAATGGCCACTTCGGAGACTTCCCCGGTCACTGACGGCTCCAGTTCGACGGAGCGAAGCGCCCGGGACGTGCCGATGGCCTCCACAAACGTGCTCTCCACGTCGTACTCGACTTCAGCGGTCAGTATCGGCTGGGCGGGACGCTCGTCCCCTTCGCTATCCGACTCCTCTGAGGTGTCGGAGCAGCCAGTGATGCCGGTAATGAGAGACAAGAGAAGAAGAGCACCGAGCGTGCGAGGTGCACTGCTTATGATGTACCACGATTGTTTCATAATTCGTTATCGGTCGATTGAGTAGAGGGGCAGAATACTGCGAAACCGTGACAAGAGATCAGTCACTAGGGTGTTACAGCACACTAGCTTCATAGGCTACGCTAAAATCATACAAATGACGACAGAACCCCGCGCCGGCGAGTACCAGTAAATGTAAAGATTGGTTATTGGTCTTAACAGTGCCGTGGATATCTTGCGCAAAGGCCTTTAGGCTTGGAATCAAAAGCGCTTTAGGCTTGGTCTCAACACAACATTTGCAGACAGGAGCAGACTCATGGGTCTCTTGGTTAAAGGTCAGTGGCACGACCAGTGGTATGACACCGAAAAAACCGGTGGCGAATTCATTCGCGAAGACGCCCAGTTCCGCAACTGGGTCACCCCCGATGGCAGCGCGGGCCCCAGTGGCGAGGGCGGCTTCAAGGCGGAGAAGGGACGCTATCACCTTTACGTATCCTACGCCTGCCCCTGGGCGCACCGGACACTGATCTTCCGTAAGCTTTTGGGCCTGGAAGATGTGATCAGCTACTCAGTGGTTCACCCCTACATGCTCGAAAACGGCTGGGAATTCAAAGCCGACAAGGCTTTCAACACTGAAGGACCGGAGCCGCTGTATGGCTTCGACTGCATGCATCAGGTCTACACCAAAGCGCAGCCGGACTATTCCGGTCGGGTCACTGTGCCGGTCCTGTGGGACAAGCAGCGCGAGACCATTGTCAGCAACGAGTCGGCGGAAATCATCCGCATGCTCTCCAGCGGTTTCCGGGATCTGGCACAATCACCCCGGGATTATTACCCCGAGGCGCAGCGCGACGCCATCGACGCGATTAACGAAAAGGTGTACCACAACATCAACAACGGCGTGTATCGCTCGGGCTTCGCCACCAAACAGGAAGCCTATTCAAAAGCCTACCATCAATTGTTCTCGGCATTAGATGATGTCGAGGCGATTCTGGCCCGGCAAAAGTTTTTGGCGGGCGAGGAGATCACTGAAGCGGATTGGCGGCTGTTTACCACGCTGGTGAGGTTTGATGCCGTGTACGTGGGCCACTTCAAATGCAACCGCCACCGCATTGCCGACTTCCCGAACCTGTCCAATTACCTGCGGCAACTGTACCAGGTGCCGGGCGTGGCCGAGACGGTGCACATTGACCACATCAAGAACCATTACTACTACAGCCACGACACCATCAACCCCACCCGCATCGTGCCCGAAGGGCCGGAGTTGAATCTGGATGCGCCGCATAATCGGTGAAGGTTTTGGCGGCGGATGCGCTTCTGGTTTGGGAATGGCGGATGCGCTTACAGCTTATCCGCCCTACGTATACCACGGCCGTTTATGTAGGGCGGATAAGCGTCAAGCGCATCCGCCAAGTTCGTAGGGTGGGTCGGTCCGGCGCCTCGGAGCGTCAAGCGCATCCGCCAACTTCCCCCAAAGTCATGCGTACATAGGCAAAGCCCGACTGATGATCGCCCGGGTCGGCGTCCCCCGAGGTAAGTTGCCGTACAGCCCGTGCGGCCGGTCAATGCGACTGGCAATAAACGCCTCCGCCACGCGCGAATCACCGTAGCGCACCAGCAATGACGCCTGCAGCCCCACCGCCATGGCTTCGGCCAGACTCCGGGCCCGATACTCGCGGGCGCCGCTGTCATTCAGCGCCGCCGACAATTCATCCATATGCCGATCCAGGCGAGAATCGGAACCGCGGGTGCGGGACAGCTCCCGCTCCAGCACCTCCCGGCTTTCGGGTTGTTTATCCAGCGCCCGCAACACATCCAGACACTGGATATTGCCGCTGCCCTCCCAGATGGCGTTGATCGGCGCTTCCCGGTACAGGCGCGCGGTCATGAATTCATTCATCACCCCGCTGCCGCCTAGGCACTCCATGGCCTCGTAGTTGTGGCCCGGCACCCGTTTGCAGACCCAGTATTTTCCCAGCGCCGTGGCCAGGCGCATCAGCGCCTGTTCGGCGGGGTCGTCGGCCTGATCCAGCGCCCGCGCCAGGCGCATGGCGAGCACCAGGGCCGCATCACTCTCCACCACCAGGTCGGCCAGCACATTCTGCATCAGGGGCTGATCCAACAGGGCTTTGCCGAATGCCCGCCGGTGGGCGCAATGATGAATCGCCTGCAGCACCCCCTGGCGCATGGCCGCGGCTGAGGCCAGGGTGCAGTCAAACCGGGTCAGGGCCACCATCTGCAAAATGGTGGGCACGCCCCGCCCCTCTTCACCCAGCAGCCACCCCTCGGCACCGCGCAACTCCATCTCGCTGGAGGCATTGGAGACATTGCCCATCTTGTCTTTCAGACGCTGCAGGAGTATCGGGTTTTTGCCGCCCTCCGGTCGCCAGCGGGGCACCAGAAAACAGGAGAGGCCGCCCTCGGCCTGGGCCAGCATCAAAAACCCATCGCTGTTGGGCGCGGACATGAAGAACTTGTGCCCCACCAGCTGGTAGCGCTCGCCCCCGCCGACGCCCGCCAGGGGTTTGGCGCGCGTGGTATTGGCCCGCACGTCGGAGCCGCCCTGCTTTTCGGTCATCGCCATCCCGATGGTCAGGCCGGTTTTCTCCCGGTAGTGGCAATTGCGTGGGTCGTACTCCAGGGATGTGATGCCCGGCAGCCACTGCTCGGCCACTTCGGGTTGATGCTTGAGTGCGGGCACACAGGCAAAGGTCATGGTAATCGGGCAACCGTGCCCCTGCTCCACCTGGGTGTGCAGGTAGTTGAGCGCGGCGCGGCGCACATGGGCGCCCGCGCGAGGCTCGCGCCAGGGGGAGGCATGCAGGCCCTGGGCCACCGCATCGCGCATCAACTGGTGGTAGGCCGGGTGATACTCCACCCAGTCCAGCCGGTGGCCCCAGCGGTCGTGGGTCTTCAACGTCGGGGGGTTGGCGTTGGCGGCAAAGCCCAGCGCAATCTGTTCCGCCGAGCCGCTGCGGCGCCCCTGCAGATGCAGATCCGACTCGGCCCAGCCCGCGCCCATGGCGCGCACCATCTCCTGCAGTGCCGCATCTTCGCTGTAGGCGTTAAAGTCCTCAAGCGCCGGCGGCACGTTGAACACTTCGTGGGTCTCGGCCGGGCTGTTCGCCGCCGAACCGTGATCGTGATTGCCTGGACCAGTCATAGTCGCCTCCCGGTAGGCCGGTGAGTCTGGAAGCTGTATAATCGCGCCTTTTACGCAAGTCGCGCAACCATCACGACACGACGACAGGATACCGCATGTCCCTGGAAAAGAACTATCAGCCCCACGCCATTGAACGCGAGTGGTACCAGACCTGGGAACAGAAGGGTTACTTCAAGCCCCAGGGTGACGGCGACCCCTACTGCATCATGATTCCGCCCCCCAACGTGACCGGCAGCCTGCACATGGGCCACGGTTTCAACAATGCGGTGATGGACGCGATGATCCGCTACCACCGCATGAAGGGCGACGACACTCTCTGGCAGATGGGCACCGACCACGCCGGTATTGCCACCCAGATGGTGGTGGAGCGCCAGCTGGCCGCCGAGGGCCAGGACCGGCACGAGCTGGGTCGGGAGAAGTTCCTGGAGAAGATCTGGGAATGGAAGGCCGAATCCGGCGGCAATATCACCCGTCAGCTGCGCCGCCTGGGCTCCTCTCTGGACTGGAGCCGCGAGCGCTTCACCATGGACGACGGCCTGTCCGACGCGGTGAGAGAGGCCTTTGTGCGCCTGCACGAAGACGGCCTGATCTATCGCGGCAAACGCCTGGTGAACTGGGACCCGAAACTGCACACCGCCATCTCCGATCTTGAAGTGGAGAACCACGACGAGAAGGGCTTTTTCTGGCACATGCGCTACCCGCTCGCCGATGGTGCCAAAACCGCCGAAGGCAAAGACTATCTGGTGGTGGCCACCACGCGCCCGGAGACCATGCTGGGCGACAGCGCCGTGGCTGTGCACCCGGAAGACGAACGGTACGCCTCACTGGTGGGCAAGTTTATCGACCTGCCGTTGGTGGGCCGCCGCATCCCGATCATTGCCGACGACTACGTGGACCCCGAATTCGGCAGCGGCTGTGTGAAAATCACGCCCGCCCACGATTTCAACGACTACGAGGTCGGTAAACGCCACGACCTGCCACTGATCAATATTCTGGACAAAGACGCCGCCGTTCTGGCACGGGCCCAGGTGTTCAACTACGCCGGTGAGAGCCGCGACGACCTGGACACCAACCTGCCGGCCGAACTGGCGGGCAAAGACCGCTACGCCGCACGCGAGGCGATTGTGGAAGCGCTGGAATCCTCCGGTCTGATGGATCAGATTGAAGATCACGCCCTCAAGCAACCGCGCGGTGATCGCTCCGGTGTGGTGGTCGAACCCTGGCTCACTGATCAATGGTATGTGAGCACCAAACCGCTGGCCGAGCCGGCCATCGAGGCGGTGGAAGACGGGCGCATTCAGTTCGTCCCCAAGCAGTACGAAAACATGTATTTCTCCTGGATGCGGGACATTCAGGACTGGTGTATTTCCCGTCAGCTCTGGTGGGGCCATCGCATTCCCGCCTGGTACGACGACAGCGGCAAGGTCTATGTCGGGCGCAATGAAGCCGAAGTACGCAGCAAATACAACCTGGGTATGGACGTCAAGTTGCAGCAGGACGAAGACGTGCTGGACACCTGGTTCAGTTCCGGCCTGTGGACCTTCTCCACCCTGGGCTGGCCCGAACAGACCGACTTTCTGAAGAAGTTCCACCCCACCGATCTGCTGGTGACCGGGTTCGACATCATTTTCTTCTGGGTCGCGCGCATGATCATGCTCACCATGCACCTGATCAAAGACGAACAGGGGCGCCCGCAGGTGCCGTTTGAAACCGTGTATGTGCACGGGCTGGTGCGCGACAGCTATGGCCAGAAGATGTCCAAGTCCAAGGGCAATGTGCTGGACCCGCTGGACATCATCGACGGCATCGACCTGGAAAGCCTGGTGGCCAAACGCACCAAGGGCCTCATGCGCCCGAAAGATGCGAAGAAAATCGAGAAGCAGACGCGCAAGGAGTTTCCCGACGGCATCGCCGCCTACGGTACCGACGCCCTGCGTTTCACTTTCTGCTCCCTGGCCTCCACCGGACGCGACATCAAATTCGATATGGGCCGGGTAGAAGGCTACCGCAATTTCTGCAACAAGATCTGGAACGCGACCCGCTATGTGCTGATGCAGTGTGAGGGCGAAGACTGTGGCCAGAACAACGGCGAAGTGGCCCTGTCACTGGCCGACCGCTGGATCATTTCGCGCCTTCAGGTGGCGGAAAAAGCAGTCACTGAAGGACTGGAGACCTACCGTCTGGATCTGGCCGCGCAGGCGCTGTACGAGTTTGTCTGGAACGAGTACTGCGACTGGTACCTGGAGCTGTCCAAACCGGTATTGTGGGACGAGAACGCCAGCGATATCCAGAAGCGCGGCACCCGTCAGACCCTGATCCGGGTACTGGAGGCCGTGCTGCGCCTGGCTCATCCGCTGATGCCATTCATCACCGAAGAGATCTGGCAGAAAATCAAATCCCTGGCGGGCGTGTCCGGCGAGACCATCATGCTGGCGCCCTACCCGCACGCGGATGACAGCAAAATCGATAGCGACGCCGTCGCCGATATTGAATGGCTGAAAGCCGTGATTCTGGGCGTGCGCAATATTCGCGGGGAAATGAACATCTCACCCGCGAAAAAATTGCCGGTGTTTTTCTACAACGGTTCGGCAGAAGATCAGCGCCGCCTGGAAGAAAACCGCCAGTACCTGATCAAGATCGCCGCCCTGGAAGACGTCACCTGGCTGAACCCCGGCGACGAGGCCCCGGTCTCCGCCACCGCCCTGGCCGGCGATCTGGAGCTGCTGGTGCCCATGGCCGGCCTGATCGACAAGGACGCCGAACTGGAGCGCCTGGGCAAAGAAACCGCCAAGCTCGAAAAAGACATCGAGAAGACCGAAGGCAAATTGAGCAACGCCAATTTTGTCGACAAAGCACCGGCAGAAGTGGTCGATAAAGAGCGCGATCGCCTGGCCGGTCTGAAGTCGTCTTTGGGTAAGCTGCAGGAGCAGGTGAAGCGGATTGAGAGTTTGTAGGTAAAAACCTTAAAACAACGCGGATGCGCCTTAGGCTCCGAAACGTCGGACCGATCGGCCCTACAAACTGGCGGATGCGCTTGACGCTTATCCGCCCTACGGATTGCTACGAGTTTTTTGTAGGGCGGATAAGCGTCAAGCGCATCCGCCAACCCCAACCTCACAAGCCCGCCATCACTCTCCCCTCTCACCACACCTCATATCAACCGACTCCCCCCCGCCCCAATCCAGCGGATAAAGACCCTCCCGAACCGCACGATGAAAGGTCGAATAAGGCCAATCCTGCACCCGGTTGACCCAACCATGCTTGACCGGATTGAAATGCACATAATCCAGGTGTTGACGGTAATCCCGCTCGTCAACAATGGTGTGTTCCCAAAAACGTTGCTGCCAAATATCGATTTGCCGGGGCAACCGCTCTGAGGCGACAACAGTCTTGGAGAAGATTTTCTTGATCTCTCGCCATCGATTGGAATAATCGGCATCGTGCGCCGGCAAGGTCCAGATGGCATGCAGATGTTCGGGTAACACGCACCAGGCATCGATGGTAAAGGGCCGGGTTTGCTGCACTCGTCGGACGGCGTCGCGCAGGGTGCTTATGTATTGCACCAACCAGTCGCTCTGTCGGTCAGAGAGGGTGACGGTAAAGAAATAGGTACCGCCGGGAAGGTAGTTGCGCCGATAATGGGGCATTTCGATCTCCAGTCCCTGGAAATGGGGTATTAGGTAATATTATCGTGAGCTGGCGCAGTAGGGAAAACGGGAGGCGGTTTTGTGCGACCGGGGTTTATAGAATTGTGATGGTATTCAAGTTTTTCGACTGTAGGGGGGTATTGGCGGATGCGCCTTAGGTTCCGATGCTTCGGACCGATCCGCGCTACGATATTTGGCGGATGCGCTTGACGCTTATCCGCCCTACAGTGAGCCTCGAGGTATTCGTAGGGCGGATCGGTCCGACGTTTCGGAGCCTAAGGCGCATCCGCCATAAATCGCGTCACGCACGCATAAAAAAACCGCCCCGATTGGGGCGGTTTCTTGTATGGCGGAGAGGGAGGGATTCGAACCCTCGATACCGGATTAGGGTATACTCCCTTAGCAGGGGAGCGCCTTCAGCCACTCGGCCACCTCTCCGTATTTTTTCCGTATATTGCCGTAATGTGTCGACACTGCGTCAGTGCCACTCGACAAGTGCGGCGCATCATACCATATCTCACGAAAAATCAAAGGCTTGAGATGGTGTGAATGCAAAAAAATGGGGTTTCTTCCCAATATTGGGATTCAGGGCTCAGTACAACCCGCCATGATCAGAGCCCCTGTCTGAACGATGCTTTGTCCAGCTTTTGGTCACCATGAATCACCCGCCAGATTACAACGGCCAGCTTCACTCGGGCAGCACCCGGGGGTACTGCCCAAGCAAGCCAGGAGAGGAACAATCAGTCTTCCGGCTGTTCGTCCTGGGTCTGCTTTTCGCGCTGAATGCGCTGGTAGATCTCTTCGCGGTGAACCGCGATATCCTTGGGGGCGTTGACACCAATGCGAACTTGGTTGCCCTTTACACCCAGGACAGTCACGGTGACCTCGTCACCTACCATCAGCGTTTCGCCAATACGGCGTGTCAAAATCAACATGTTAAATCTCCTTCACTCATCCTGTAAGAACACGGCTAAGACTCCATCGTCCTCTGCCGCTTCTCGGCTAACCCCAGTCGCCGAATGGGCGGTCATACCGCAAACCCCCTTGAAGTATTGACCATAGTCGGCGATAAGGACAAACATTTTTGCTCCCAATTATATCTTTTTCTCCCTGCTTTCTTAATGCGGCGCTACTTTAACAGATTTGCCAAGCAACCGCTAACCCCGCAGCCGGCTTTCTTCCGGCTCACTATCCAGCTCAAACGCGGTGTGCAAACAGCGCACCGCCAACTCGAGATAACGTTCCTCAATAATCACCGAAATCTTGATTTCAGAGGTGGTGATCATCTGGATATTGATGTTTTCGTCCGCCAGAGCGGTGAACATGGTGGAGGCCACACCCGCATGAGAGCGCATCCCGACCCCGACGATGGACACTTTGGCGACACGGTCGTCACCGCGGACTTCCCGGGCCCCCACATCCCGGGCAACCTGCTCCAGAATGCCCAGGGTCTTCTTCAGATCGCTTTTGTTGATGGTGAACGTCAGGTCCGTGGTGTTATCGGCACCGACGTTCTGGACGATCACGTCCACTTCAATATTCGCCGCGCCCACCGGGCTCAGGATCCTGGCGGCCACACCCGGGGTATCGGGTACGCCGGCCAGAGTCACCTTGGCCTCATCGCGGTTGAATGCTATGCCGGAGACTATCGGCTGTTCCATGGTGTCGTCTTCCTCATCGAGAGTAATCAGGGTGCCGGGGCCTTCTTTAAAGCTCGACAGCACCCTCAGGGGAACCTTGTACTTGCCAGCAAACTCCACCGCCCGTATCTGCAGCACCTTGGAGCCGAGGCTGGCCATTTCCAGCATCTCTTCAAAAGTGATCTTCTCCAGACGCCGGGCCCGCTCGACTACCCGGGGGTCAGTGGTGTATACGCCGTCCACGTCAGTATAGATCTGACATTCGTCGGCTTTTAGCGCTGCCGCGAGCGCGACGCCGGTGGTATCAGAGCCACCGCGCCCCAGGGTGGTGATATTGCCATCGCCATCCACCCCCTGGAAGCCGGCGACCACGACCACCCGGCCGGCGGACAGGTCGGAGCGCATTCTGGCGTCATCGATGGCTTCAATCCGCGCCTTGGTGTGGGCCTGATCGGTGAGGATGCGGACCTGCCCCCCGGTGTAGGAGCGCGCGTCCCAGCCGCGCTTTTTCAGCGCCATGCACAGGAGCGCGATGGTGACCTGCTCACCGGTGGAGACCAGGACGTCCAGCTCCCGGGGGTCGGGCGTGTCCTGGATCTGCTGGGCCAGGCCGATCAGGCGGTTGGTCTCTCCGCTCATCGCCGAGAGGACCACCACCATATCGTGGCCCTCGGCCCGAAAGCTGGCGACCCGGTCGGCCACTGCCTCGATGCGCTCGACCGTGCCCACCGAGGTACCACCGTATTTCTGTACGAACAAACTCATGCTCGATCTATCCCTCAACCATTCAGGCGGCTTTTCGCGCCCCTCAACACGCGCAATTTAATGCAAATCGCGCCAATGTGGAAAGCTTTATTTTGCGTTTTCCGGTGTTTTACCCGGAAATCTGTGACTCGACCCAGGAGGCGGCCAGTTTCAGTGCCTCGGGCACGCCCGCCGGGTCGGAGCCGCCGCCCTGCGCCATGTCCGGGCGGCCTCCGCCCTTGCCGTCCACTCTGGCGGCCGCTTCGCGCATCAGGTCGCCGGCTTTGAGCTTCGCGGTCAGATCCTTGGTCACGCCCGCCACCAGAGAGACCTTATCGCCCTCGACGGCGGCCAGCAGCACCACACCACTGCCGATTTTGTTTTTGAGCTGATCGGCGCTCTCGCGCAGGGACTTGCCGTCGGCCCCCTCGAGCTTGATGGCCAGAACCTTGACGCCGGCCACTTCTACCACCTCATCGAGCAGGTTACCGCTGCCGGCCGTGGCCAGCTTGGCCTTCATGGCGGTGAGCTCTTTTTCCAGCTTGCGGTTTTGCGTCAGCAACTGCTGCACCTTTTCCGGCACCTGGGCGCGGCGGGTTTTCAGCGCCTGGGCGGTGCTGTCGGTCAGCTGCTCGAGCTCGTCGAACACCTCCAGAGCGCCCTCCCCCGTGACCGCTTCAATCCGGCGCACGCCGGCCGCCACGCCGGACTCGGCGGTGATGCGCATCAGGCCAATGTCGCCGGTGCGGCGCACGTGTGTGCCCCCGCAGAGTTCGACAGAAAAACCATCGCCCATGGTGAGCACACGCACTTCATTGCCGTACTTCTCACCAAACAGCGCCATGGCGCCCTTGGCCTTGGCGGTTTCCATGTCGCAGACTTCGATCTGAACTTCGGTGTTGGCGCGAATCTGCTCATTCACCAGCGTTTCGATCGCCTTGATCTCGGCGGGCTTGAGCGCCTCGAAATGGGAGAAATCAAAGCGCAGACGCTCGGAATCCACCAGAGACCCTTTCTGGGTGACGTGCTCGCCCAGGATCTGACGCAGGGCAGCGTGCAGCAGGTGGGTGGCCGAGTGATTGAGCGCGGTGGCCTGACGCACGCCGGCATCGACCCGGGCACTCAGGGTATCGCCCAGCGCCAGGGCACCGTGCAGCAGACGACCCACATGCAGGTGGCTGGCGCCCTCTTTGGTGCAGTCGCGCACTTCAAATCGGACGTTGTCCCCCGATTCGAGATAACCGGTATCGCCCACCTGGCCGCCGGACTCGGCGTAGAAAGGGGTGCGATCGAGCACCACAGCGCCCTCATCGCCCTCCTCCAGCCGGTCCACGGCCTGACCGTCTTTGAGCAGCGCCACTATCTCGCCGCTCTCCGCCAGGCGGGTGTAGCCCAGAAACTCGGTTTTGGGCAGATCGAGCCCGGCCGCGGTGTAGTCCACTTTGAAGCTGCCGGCGGCCCGGGCCCGGGCGCGCTGGGCTTCCATGGCCTCATCGTAGCCACGCATGTCGATGCTGAGACCGCGCTCGCGCGCAATATCGTTGGTCAGATCCACCGGAAAGCCGTAGGTGTCATACAGGGTGAACACCACGTCGCCGGGAATCTCGTTACCCTTCAGGTCCTCAAGGGTGTCTTCCAATACCGCCATACCCTTATCCAGGGTCTTGGCAAACTGCTCCTCTTCGAGCAGCAGGACTTTTTCAATCTGGGCCCGGCGCTCGTGCAGCTCCGGATAGGCCTCGCCCATCACTTCCGCCAGAGCCCCCACCAGCTGGTGGAAGAAGGCCTGCTGCTGCCCCAACTGGTGGCCGTGGCGCACGGCCCGGCGGATGATGCGGCGCAACACATAACCGCGCCCTTCGTTGGAGGGCATGACCCCGTCGCTGATCAGAAAGGAGCAGGAACGGATGTGATCGGCAATCACCCGCAGGGATTTGTTGGCCAGATCGTCGCAACCGGTTGCCTGGGCGGCGGCCTTGAGCAGATGCTGGAACAGATCGATGTCGTAGTTGTTGTGCACACCCTGCATGACCGCGGCAATACGCTCCAGCCCCATTCCGGTGTCGATGGAGGGGTTGGGCAGCGGCTTCAGCTCGCCGTTGCTCTGGCGCTCGTACTGCATGAACACCAGGTTCCAGATCTCGATGTAGCGATCCAGATCATCATTGTCACTGCCCGGGGGGCCGCCGGGCACGTCCGGCCCGTGGTCGTAAAAGATTTCCGAGCTGGGGCCGCAGGGGCCGGTATCGCCCATCTGCCAGAAGTTGTCCTCCTCCAGGCGCGAGAAGCACTCGGGGCTGACGCCCATCTCCTTGATCCAGATGTCGGCCGCCTCGTCGTCACTGGTGTGCACCGTGACCCAGAGCCGCTCCGGGGGCAGCTCCAGCACCTGGGTCAGAAATTCCCAGGCAAAACGAATGGCGTCGTGCTTGAAATAGTCGCCAAAACTGAAGTTGCCCAGCATCTCAAAGAAGGTGTGGTGACGCGCAGTATAGCCCACGTTTTCCAGGTCATTGTGCTTGCCGCCGGCACGCACGCAGCGCTGGGAGCTGGCCGCCCGGGTGTAGTCGCGCGGGTCCTCTCCCAGGAACACATCCTTGAACTGCACCATGCCGGCGTTGGTAAACAGCAGGGTCGGGTCATTGCCCGGCACCAGCGAGCTGCTGGGCACGACGGTGTGCCCCTGGCGTTGAAAGTACTGCAAAAAGGCGTCGCGAATTTCTGCGCTCTTCATAGAGTGTCCGTGGTTCGTTGCTGGGTAGTGGGGGCGATCGGGCAGCGGCAATCAGCGGCGGGCGAGTTGTTCCCGCTCCTCCAGCGTCAGCTGGCGCGCCTCGCTTTCGAGCATTACCGGAATATCGTCATGGATCGGGTAGGCAAGGCCACTGGCCCGACAGACCAATTCCTGTTTCTCGGCATCGTATTCCAGGCTGGCCTTAGTCACCGGGCAGACCAGAATACTGAGCAGTTTTTTGTCGATCATAGCGCCCCTCGGGGGATGAAATAAAAGCGATATCTTACACCGCAGCGCCTCGGCAGGCTACTCGCCTCACCAAAGCGCCGCTAGTCGGACTCCGGCATGGGGCCCACCAGGGTCGTGGGGTCCACCCGCCGGTCGTACCAGTTCATGCGCCAGTCCAGATGCGGCCCGGTCGCCCGGCCGGTGGCACCCACTTCGGCGATCGTCTGGCCCTGCTCGACCTCTTCGCCCTCCTCCACCAGAATCTTGTGCAGGTGGATGAAAGTGGATGACAGGCCGTGGCCGTGATCCACGATCAGTGTGCCTCCGGAAAAAAACATGTCGTCGTAAGCCAGAGTGACCACGCCACCGGCGGGGGCGGCCACCGGGGCGCCCTCGGGACCGGCAATATCCACGCCGTAGTGAGGAGAGCGTGGCTCACCATTGTAGAACCGCTGACTGCCGTAGACGCCGGTGATAATACCGGTCAAAGGCCACTGAAAGTCCTGGGTAAAACCGGTCAGGCCGGATTCCACCTGGCGCGCTTTCCAGGCCAGCTCCGCCTCTTTGCGGGAGCGGGCGACCTGCTCGGCATTGGGCGTCACGGTGCTCTGGGGGACACCTTCGATACGCTGAATCTCGTAATCGCGCCGGGCGACATCAAAGCGGTGGCTCTGCTCCTCTCCGTCGGGGCCAATCACCGTGATCGCCGCCTCGGCTTCGGCGTTGCGGTCCAGACCCAGGACGAAAAGCCCTTCATCGGCGACCCGCAGGCGCTTCTCGCCCAGACGAACCTCACTGCCCGGCTCGACTTTGCCCCGGATGACCGCGCCCTGTTGCCAGTCGCCATCGAGAATTTCCAGAGCCAGAGCCGCCGGGCTGACCAACATCAGCAGCGCCGCCAGAATCGAATGCCTGCTCAACATAGATACCCACCCGTTTGTCAGAATAAAACCAGAGCTTCAGCTTAGCACAGAGGGCCAAACAAAAACGCCCCGAACAATCGGGGCGTTTTTGTGCCTATAGCTTCGGTAACGGCGATCAGACCAACTGATCACCCACACGCAACACTTTCATGGTGTTGGTGCCACCGAGCTGATTGCTATCGCCGTTGGAGACGATCACCAGATCGCCATCCGCCAGATAACCCTGACCCTTGAGCACGTCAATCGCGCGCATATGATCCTCAAAATTGGGAGCATCGGTAGAGTCGAAAGGCACTGGTTTGACGCCGCGATACAGGGCAACCCGACGCTGGGTGTCGGTGTGCCGGGAGAATGCGAAAATCGGCAGCTGCGAGCCAATGCGTGACATCAGGCGGGGGGTGGAACCACTCTCGGTCAGCGACAGGATGGCCTTGACGCCCGTGAGGTGGTTGGCCGTGTACATGGCCGCCATGGCAATGGACTCGTCGATGCTCTTGAACTGCTGATCCACACGGTAGGTGCTGGCGCTGGCGCTCGGGTGCTTCTCGGCACCGAGAATAATACGCACCATGGCTTCCACAGTCTCCACCGGGAAGTCGCCGGCCGCCGTTTCGGCCGAAAGCATGACCGCATCGGTACCATCGAGTACGGCATTGGCCACGTCGAACACTTCTGCCCGGGTGGGCATGGGGCTTTCGATCATGGACTCCATCATCTGGGTTGCCGTGATCACCACCTTGTTGAGGGCACGCGAGCGCTCGATGATGCGCTTCTGCACACCAATCAGAGACTCATCGCCAATCTCGACACCCAGGTCGCCCCGAGCCACCATGACCGCGTCGCTGGCTTCGATGATCGCATCCAGTGTTTCATCATCCGCGACCGCTTCGGCGCGTTCGATCTTGGACACCAGGCCGGCTTTCTCACCGCCTGCTTCGCGCATCAACTTGCGTGCCTTGTTCATGTCATCCGCACTGCGGGGAAACGACACGGCCAGGTAATCGACACCGATCTGGGCGGCGGTCTTGATATCGGCCAGATCCTTGTCGGTCAATGCCGGCGCCGAAAGGCCACCGCCCTGACGATTGATGCCCTTGTTGTTCGACAGCGGGCCCGCGATACGGGTGATGCAGTGAACGCGTTTGCCTTCGATCTTTTCGACTTCCAGAACCACGCGACCATCGTCGAGCAGCAGGTTGTCACCGGGCTTACAGTCACCGGGCAACTCTTTGTAGTCGATGCCCACCTGGTTCTGATCACCGGCATTGCTGTCCAGCCCGGCATCCAGAACGAACTTGTCACCCAGGTTCAGTTGGATTTTTCCGTTGGCGAAGCGCGAGATGCGGATCTTGGGCCCCTGAAGGTCACCCAGCACTGCCACAAAGCGCCCGTGCTTGGCCGCCAGCTCGCGCACCATTTCGGCCCGCTTTTTGTGGTCGTCGGCTGAGCCGTGGGAAAAGTTCAGGCGCACGACGTTGACGCCGGCCAGAATCAGCTTCTCCAGCACCTCTGGGGACTCGGATGCCGGCCCCAGAGTGCTGACGATTTTAGTACGTCTTAACATAAGTCTCTCTCAGTAATTTACTTGGCCTGCATCAGCGCCAGGGTGTTGTCCAACATGCGGTTGGAGAAGCCCCACTCGTTGTCATACCAGGACATGATCTTGACCCAGCGACCGTTGTAAACCTTGGCCTGCAGGGAGTCGTAGTTGGAAGACGCGGGATGATGATTGAAATCAATCGACACCAGCGGCTCGTCGCAATACTCCAGAATGCCGGCCATCTCGCCTTCGGCCGCTTCTTTCATGGCCGCATTGACTTCTTCGACGGTCACGTCTTTGGACAGCAGAACGTTCAGGTCAACCAGAGAGACGTTGATGGTCGGTACCCGCACCGCCATGCCGTCAATCTTGCCTTCCAGCTCCGGCAGTACCAGCGCCACGGCTTTGGCCGCACCGGTCTTGGTCGGAATCATGGACTGGGTGGCCGAGCGCGCGCGATAAATGTCTTTGTGGTAGACGTCGCTCAGGTTCTGATCGTTGGTGTAGGAGTGAATGGTGGTCATGGAGCCCTGCTCGATACCGAACTTGTCGTTCAGTACCTTGGCGACCGGCGCCAGGCAGTTGGTGGTGCAGGACGCATTGGAGATGATGGTGTCGGTGGCCTTCAGGCTCTTGTGGTTGACGCCATATACGGCGGTGGCGTCAATGTCGGTGCCCGGCGCGGAGATGATGACTTTCTTGGCACCCGCTTCAATGTGCGCCTTGGCCTTGTCACCACTGGTAAAGATACCGGTACACTCGTAAACCACGTCCACGCCCAGCTTGCCCCAGGGCAGCTTGGTCGGATCGCGCTCGGAGGTGATCTGGATCGCATCACCGTTCACGATCATTTTGTCGCCATCAACGGAGACTTCACCGGGAAAACGACCGTGGACCGAATCGTACTTGGTCAGGTGAGCATTCATCTCGGCATCGCCCAGATCGTTGATACCCACTACTTCGATACGATCGCGGTAGTTGCTTTCGTACAGCGCGCGCAACACATTTCGGCCAATACGGCCGTAGCCGTTAATTGCTACTTTAATGGTCATTCATTTATCTCCTGATTGATTGATTCGGTATCGAAATTAACAAATTTGGTGTCGAAAACAGTCCGTTCGATAGATCTGATGTTCAAAAGCGTCACTCTGGCAATCAACGCTCCAGCTGCGCTGCCTCGCGCGCCAGCTTTTCAATTTCATCCCAGCGCTTTTCGGCGATGAGATTTTTCGGGGCCATCCAGGTACCGCCCACACAGGCGACATTGGGCAGCGCCAGGTACTCGGGCGCCTTGGCCAGATTGATGCCACCGGTCGGGCAGAAAGTGATCTGCGGCAGCGGACCACCAATGGATTTCACCATGGACACACCGCCGGCGGACTCAGCCGGGAAAAACTTGAGGTACTTGAACCCCTGGGTGAGCAGGTTCATGGCCTCACTGGGTGTGGCAATACCGGGCAACAACGGCACGGAGCTGGCCTTGGCGGCTTCGATCAGTGCCGGAGTCGTGCCGGGGCTCACCAGAAAACTGGAGCCGGCATCCACGGCCTTTTGCAGATCGTCCGGGGTGACGATGGTGCCGGCGCCGATCACGGCGTCATCCGGCAGTTCTTTGACCATGGCGCTGATCGCTTCCAGGGCCACGGGGGTACGCAAGGTGATTTCAAGCACCTTGAGGCCGCCGTTATACAGTGCCCGGGCAAGCGGCACCGCATCTTCCAGACGCTCCACCACCATCACCGGGACCACGGGCGCGACCTGGAGAATTTTATCGATACTTAAAGCCACAGTTGCTTTCCTCATTGATTGGGTTGATTGGACAATACTCTCAAGATTCTCAAGGCGCCCAGTAGAGCGTAATCGGTACACGCGTCTGCTGCAGTACGGCGCGCACGGGCATGGTGCGAACATCGTCACCCGCCTGTGCGGCTCTCAGGGCCTGTAGTTTTTCATCGCCGGTAATCAGCAGCACCAACCGACGGGAGTTCAGAAGACCGGCCAGGCTCAGTGTCATGCGTTCGGTATACTCACCGGTAACGTCGCTCTGGTGGGCATTGATCGCCGCACACAACGCATCGGTGCTCAGCGCCTGATCCAGCCCTTCGGCTTCCGGAAACAGCGAAGCGGTGTGACCGTCCGGCCCCATACCCAGGATGGTGAGATCAAAGGGGGAAGGCAGCGTCTGATAGCTTTTTTCGCACTCCGCCAGACCCTCGTCAGCGTTGCCCGCCGAGTTTTTCATGGCAGTAAACGGAGCCGTGGCCGCCTGATGCTGCAACAGGTTTTTCTCGACAAATGACTGATTGCTTTTCGCGTGGCCCGGCTCAACCCAGCGCTCATCCACCAGCGCCACATGGATATTCTGCCAGTCCAGCGCGATCTGGCTCAGACGCTGGTACAAAGGAGCGGGCGAACTGCCGCCGGAGACCAGAAAGCTGGCCTGCTCGCGCTCATCCAATCCCGCCTGCAGCGCTGCCACACAGTCTTCCTGCAGGGCCGCCAGCAGCGCTTCACGGTTTTCAAACAATTTCTCTTCGAGCATTACCCTTTCCCTTCCGGCAGGAGATCATCAATATTGAACCAGTGACAGCCATCACCGCTGAGCAACTCTTCGGAGGCCTCCGGGCCGTTGCTGCCGGCGGCATAGGCCAACGGCCGGTTTTCCGGACGCTGCCAGGCTTCAATGATGGGATCGATCCAGGCCCAGGCGGCATCGACCTCGGCACGGTGAATGAACAGGCTGGGATCACCCGCCGCCGCATCCAGCATCAGACGCTTGTAGGCATCACTGACAAAGTGTTTGTAGGTTTCGGCCAGATTCAGGTTCAGCGCAACCGGCAACAACTCGGTGTCATGCTTTTCCAGATTCTTGGACATCAGCACCATCTGGATACTCTCTTCCGGCTGCAGACGGATCACCAGGCGGTTGGGCGACAGGGGCCCGGCTGAGCTGGGATAGACTTCGTGGGAGACGTCTTTGTACTGAATGACGATTTCCGCACAGCGTTTTTCCATCCGCTTACCCGTGCGCAGGTAAAACGGCACCCGCGACCAGCGCCAGTTGTCGATGTGGGCGCGAATGGCGACAAAGGTCTCGGTGGTGCTTTCCTTACCCAGTTCATCCAGGTAGCCCGGCACCGATTCGCCGTTCATTTCACCCGCCACGTATTGGCCGCGCACGGTATGCCACTTGACCGCATCGCCCTTGAGCGGGCGCAGTGATTCGAGCACCTTGATTTTTTCCGAGCGGATGCTGTCGGCGGTCAGCTTATTGGGCGACTCCATGGCGACCAGACACAAGAGCTGGAGCAGGTGGTTCTGCACCATGTCGCGCAGCGCACCAGCACCGTCGTAGAAACCGGCGCGACCTTCCAGGCCGACGGTTTCCGAGATGCTGATCTGCACGTGATCGATGGTTTTGGCATCCCACAGATGCTCGAAAATGCCATTGGCAAAACGCAGCGCCAGGAGATTCTGGACGGTTTCTTTGCCCAGATAGTGGTCAATGCGGTAAATCGCGCTCTCTTCAAAATACTCGGCGATTTCCGAATTGATGGCTTCGGCGGACTGGGCGTCATAGCCCAGGGGTTTTTCAACCACGACCCGGGTGGTCGGACTGATCAAATCACTCTCTGCAATGTGCTTGCAGCAGACACCGAAAACACTGGGAGGAGTTGAGAGGTAGAAAACGCGCTGCTTGTTGCCGGCTTTGAGCGTCTCGGCCATTTTTTCCCAGTTCTCGTCGTGGTTGGCAATATCGAGAAACAGGGGATGAACGCACTTGGCAAACTGATCCCATTTTTCCGCGACGAACTCGCCTTCGCGCAGATGCTCTTCGGCCGCCGCCCGCACTTTCTGGTGGTACTGGGTAATATCCTCTTCGCGGCGACTGGTCCCAAAGATCCGGGTGCCCTCGGGCAACTCGTCATTACAATAGGCCCGATACATACCGGGAATCAGTTTCCGCAGAGCCAGGTCACCGGCACCGCCAAATATTACAAAATCAAATGCTTCGAGCATGGATTAAAAACCTTATATTCTGTGCTTGCGGTTGGCCCCGGCCGGTCTGACCCGCCGGGCTCTCACTACCAGCGGAAAACCGTGGCACCCTCTTCTGCCAGCCCCACCTCGGCGCGCATGGGCGCGAACAGTTCACGGCCCGTGCCGTAATGACTGGCCGAGATATCCGATTGATCGGGCTTGCGTGCTTTGAGCTCTTCTTCCGACACCAGCAATTCCAGGGTGCCGGCTTCAGCGTCCAGCTCAATCATGTCCCCGTCCTGCACCAGCGAAATGGGACCCCCATCCAGCGCTTCCGGTGTCAGGTGAATTGCTGCGGGGATTTTACCAGAGGCACCGGACATCCTGCCATCGGTGACCAGGGCCACCTTGTAGCCACGATCCTGAAGGACCCCCAGCGGTGGAGTCAGCTTGTGCAGCTCGGGCATACCGTTGGCACGGGGCCCCTGGAAGCGCACCACGGCGACGAAATCCTGATCCAGTTCGCCGGCCTTGAACGCCGCCTGCAGATCTTCCTGGCGGTAAAACACCCTGGCGGGCGCCTTGACGGCGCGATTCTGGGGCTTGACGGCCGACACCTTGATGACACAGCGACCCATATTGCCCTTGAGCAGCTTCATGCCACCGGTGGGGCTGAAGGCCTTGGCGGCGGGCCGGAGCACGTCGTCGTCCAGACTCTCGGTGGGCGCATCGCGCCACACCAGCTCGTCGTTTTCCAGGAAGGGCTCCTTGGCGTACTCGGCCATGCTGTCGCCCATGATGTTTTTGACATCTTCGTGCATCAGGCCTTCCGACAGCAGGCTGCGGATCAGAAAGCCCATGCCGCCAACGGCCTGGAAGCGGTTGATATCGGCCAGGCCATTGGGATAGATGTGGCACATCAAGGGGATGATATCGGACAGATCGGACATGTCCTGCCAGTTGATCTGGACCCCGGCCGCCCGGGCCATGGCCACCAGGTGAATGGCGTGGTTGGTCGAACCACCAGTGGCCAACAGGCCGATGATGCCGTTGACGACCGCCTTCTCATCGATGACCTGGGCCATGGGCGTGTACTGATCCGTCCGCTCGGTCAGCTTGACCAGCTGCTTCACGGCCGCTTCGGTGAGCTTGTCGCGCATGCCGGTGCCGGGATTGACGAAGGAGCTGCCCGGCAGCTGCATGCCCATCATCTCCATCAGCATCTGGTTGCTGTTGGCGGTGCCGTAGAAGGTGCAGGTGCCCGGGCTGTGGTAGGAGGCGCTCTCGGCCTCCAGCAGCTCGGCCCGGCCCACTTTACCCTCGGCAAAGAGCTGGCGTACTTTCACCTTCTCCGCATTGGGCAGACCCGGGGTCATCGGGCCGGCGGGCACAAACACCACAGGCAGATGGCCGAACGACAGTGAGCCGATCATCAGACCGGGAACGATCTTGTCGCAGATACCGAGACACATGGCCCCGTCGAACATGTTGTGAGACAGCGATACCGCGGTGGCCATGGCAATCACGTCGCGGCTGAACAGCGACAGGTCCATGCCGTCCTGGCCCTGGGTCACCCCATCGCACATGGCCGGCACGCCGCCGGCCACCTGGGCGGTCACACCGGACTCAAACGCCGTTCTTTTGATCTTTTCGGGATAGTCACCATAAGGATGGTGGGCCGACAACATGTCGTTGTAGGCGGTCACAATGCCGAGGTTGGGGGCATTGCTGTCGGAAAGCATCTGTTTTTCTTCACCGTCGGCCGAGGCAAAACCGTGCGCCAGATTGCCGCAGGAGAGGCGAGACCGCGAGGGACCATCCGAACGCATCTGTTCAATCCGCTCCAGATAGGCGGCCCGGGTGTCGCGGCTTCGGTCGATAATCCGCTGGGTAATTTCGGAGAGTCTTTTGTGAGTCATTTCAGCACCATAGATTGCTTGACATCCAGCCAGGCGCGACGGCTCCTCCCGCAAAGGGGGATGCTGTAAGCGGGGGCGTCGTCTGACATCGCGCGCTCATCCTTTCACGGATGGGCTGATTTCCGGGGGGCCTGGGCCACCCGGATCCGCGCACAGGCCCCGCGATCAGGGCCCGCTGTCAGAATTCACCTGCCTGGCTTGCTAATTTCACGGTCGAATGCTCCGGGGGCTCTCGTGATTCTTTGCCACTCGATGCCAGCCGGTTCTCTCACATGTCTCCGTTTCAGCGGTCGGGGCGCCTGCGGGCGCCCTCTTATGGCCAATAGGGCCTCCCCGGCGGCGCTCTGCCACCGGGTACAGCCTCTACTGTTGCTTTGCTTGTTTGTAGTAGTTTATCAGACTGCGGGTGGAAGCATCATGTTTGTCGCTTACCGCCTGCCCTTCAGCCAGCTCGGGCTGAATACCGGCGGCCAGGACTTTACCCAGCTCCACACCCCACTGGTCAAAGGAGTGAATCTGCCAGATGATGCCCTGAACAAAGATCTTGTGCTCATAGAGCGCAATCAGCGCCCCCAGTGAGCGCGGGGTCACCTTGTCCATCAACAGGGTGTTGGTCGGGCGGTTACCACGGTGGACCTTGTGTGCCACGATTTCCTCGATGCGCGCCTCATCCATGCCCTTGGCCTTCAGGTCGGCCCGGACCTGGTCAGCGTCGATGCCCTTCATCAGAGCTTCGGTCTGGGCAAACATATTGGCCATCAGCGCGTCGTGGTGACCCGGTACATCCACCGTGCCTTTCACCGAGCCGATGAAGTCGGCCGGAATGATGTCAGTGCCCTGGTGCAGAAACTGGTAGAAGGCGTGCTGACCGTTGATGCCCACTTCGCCCCAGATCAGCGGCACACTGGGGTATTCCAGCGTTTCGCCGGCCCAGTTGACGGACTTGCCGTTGCTTTCCATTTCCGCCTGCTGCATGTAGGCCGGGAAACGGTGCAGGCACTGGTCGTAGGGCAGCAGTGCGTGGGCGGGATAGCCCAGAAAGTTGCGGTTCCAGATTCCGACCAGCGCCAGCATTACCGGCGCGTTCTCGCTCAGCGGTGCCTCTTTGAAGTGGCGATCCATCTCATAGGCGCCCTGCAGAAGCTCTTCAAAGGCCTCAAAGCCCTGCTGCAACGCGATAGGCAGACCAATGGTGGACCAGAGTGAGAAGCGGCCGCCGACCCAGTCCCACATTTCAAAAATATTCTCTTCCGCCACACCGAATTCCACGGCTTTCTTCACGTTGGTAGACACCGCCACAAAATGCTGTTTGGTGCTGTCTTCACTGCCGCCACCCTTGAGGAACCAGTCACGCGCGGTGTTGGCATTGGTGATGGTCTCGAGGGTGGTAAAGGTCTTGGAGGCGACGATGAACAGGGTGCTTTCCGGGTCGACCCGATCCAGCACCTGGGCAATCTGGAAACCGTCGACATTGGACACGTAGTGTGTTGTCAGGGTGTCGTCCTGATACGCTGTCAGCGCCTCGGTCACCATCAGCGGACCCAGGTTGGAGCCGCCAATGCCGATGCTGACCACGTCGGTGATGCGCTTGCCGGAGAAGCCTTTCCACTCGCCGGAGCGAACACTGGATACCAGCTCGCGCATGTGGTTGAGCTCACGCTCAATCTGCGGCCGGGCATCTTCACCGTCAATCATGATCGGCTCGCCGGATTGATCCCGCAGCGCCACGTGCATGACCGCCCGGTCTTCGGTGCGATTGATGTGCTCGCCGGCAAACATGCGGTCGCGCCAGTCGGCGACCTTGGCATCGTCGGCCAGCGCCAGCAGGCCCTTGCGGGTCTCTTCGGTGATCAGATTCTTGGAGTAGTCGAACAGCAGCTGGGGAGCTTTGATGGAGAAGGCGTCGAAGCGCCCCTGATCTTCGTCAAACAGGGACTTGAGCTCGCGCTGACGCAGGGTTTGAGCGTTTTTGGAAAGCGCTTGCCAACTGGGAAACTGGGTGGGACTTGCCATAGTACGACCTCTCTATCCGCCACCGCGGGCCATTGGTATCGGGTTTTGTTGCCGGGACTGTCGCCACCGACGGAACCGACCACTCATTTTGTCACTCGCTTGCCAGCATTGAACCGGGCAATCGCGCCGGCCAGCGCATCGGCTGACCGGGCGGCAAACAGCGCGAATGAATCGGGGTGTCCCAACTCGGAGAGCGCCACCAACGCGGGCGCCGCGAGAAAATGAGCGTCGTCTGAAAAGGCAGGCATAGTAAGCACTTAGGGTGAAAAAGTCAATTTGAGCGGCTTTTCCCGAGGCCTCTCAAGGGGTAAGCTGGAGCCCCGGAACCCAAGGCACCCGAACCTCATGACGCACCGCGAAACAACGGCATCTGTAACGGCCATTCCGCCCCTGGGCGTGATCGAAGGCTTCTTTGGCCGCCACTGGCCCTGGTCGGCCCGCCGCGACTACGCCGGCTTTCTGGCCGAACACAACTTTGATTTCTACCTCTACGCCCCCAAAGCCGATCCTTATCTGCGTCGGGAGTGGCAACAGGATTGGCCCGAGCCCGAATGGAATGAGCTCCGTCGCCTGCGCGCGTCCTACCGCCAGGCCGGCATCCGGTTTGGTATCGGCCTGAGCCCCCTGGAGCTCTATCGCCAGCCCTCTCCCGAGAGTCACCGCCTGCTGGAGCAGAAGGTCCGCCGGATCAACGAGCTGGAGCCCGATATTCTGTGTCTGCTGTTCGACGACATGCGCGGCGACCTGCCCGAGCTGGCCCTCCGCCAGGCGGAGCTGGCCACAACGGCCGCCGAGGTCACATCGGCGACCCAGTTGATTCTATGCCCCACCTATTACAGTCTGGACCCGGTCCTGGAAAAAGTCTTTGGCGCCCGCCCGGCGCACTATTGGGAAACCCTGGGCCGGCAACTGCCTGACCAGGTGGATGTTTTCTGGACCGGCCCCAAAGTCTGCTCCACCGACTACCCGAGGGAACACCTGCTGGAAGTCAGCGAATGGCTCAGGCGCAAACCCTTTCTGTGGGACAATTACCCGGTCAACGACAGCGCGGAAAAATCCCAATTGCTGCAACTGATGGCCTACCCCGAGTCTCATACCGGGCTGCGGGGGCTGGTGGCCGGACATGCGGTCAACCCCATGAACCAGCCAGCGCTGTCAAAAATTCCACTGCGGACCCTGCCCCAGGCTTACCGCGAGGGCGATCGCTACCGCCCGGTGGAAGCTTTTGCGGAAGCCTGCCACGCCCAGTGCCCCCCGGACCTGGCCAGGCAACTGATCGCCGACCAGGCAACATTTCAGGACCGGGGACTGGCACAGATGGACCAGCAGGAGCGGCAGAGCGTCAGAAGCCACTACGAGGCCTTCACCCAACCCGAAGCACGCGAGCTGCGGGACTGGCTCAATGGGGATTATGCGTTTGACCCGGCCTGCCTGACCGACTGAAAGCCCGCGCCCGAAAGACGACCGGGCGCATTACTGATAGCATGGTCACATTGACCAAAAGACTTTTCGATCAACCTTATCCACTCAACCTTTCCATTCAACAATGAGGAGCACACATGCAAACTCGAACACTGGGCAACAGCAACCTGCAACTGAGCGAAGTGGGCCTGGGCTGCTGGCAATTGGGCGGCGATTTTGGCCCGATTGAACCCAAAACCGTGGAAGACATCATTGTCGCGGCCCTGGAGTCCGGCATCAGCTTCTTTGATACCGCCGACGTCTATGGCGGCGGCGCCAGTGAGCGCTACCTGGGCGAGCATTTGAGCAGTCGCACCCCCAAACCGGTCATCGCCACCAAGTACGGTCGCGGCGACGGCGCATTCCCCGACGGCTACTCCCTCACTCACATGCGCGACTCCATCAAGCGCCAGCAGGACCGCCTGCAGACTGACTGCATTGATCTGTTGCAACTGCACTGCGTGCCCACCGAGATCATGCGCCGGGGCGAAATCTTTGACTGGTTGCGCACCATGCAGCAGGAAAACCTGATTCAGCACTTCGGCGCCAGTGTCGAAACCGTGGAAGAGGGGCTGATCTGTGCCGAGCACAAAGATCTGACCTCACTCCAGGTGATCTTCAACATCTTCCGGCAAAAACTGCTGGACGAGCTGCTGCCCAAGGCCGAAGACCAGAATATCGGTGTCATCGTGCGCCTGCCCCTGGCCAGCGGCCTGCTCAGCGGCAAGTTTTCCGAAAAAACCCAATTCGATGAAAGCGATCACCGGAACTTCAACCGCGATGGCGACGCCTTCAATGTGGGCGAAACCTTTGCGGGCATTCCGTTTGAAACCGGGGTCAAACTGGCCAAGCAGGTGGAAGACCGCACGCCGGAGGGTTACACCACCGCCCAGATGGCCATGCGCTGGATTCTGGATCAGCCGGCGGTAACCGCCATCATTCCCGGGGCAAGCTCGCCCGAGCAGGTCCGGGAAAACGCCAAGGTCAGTGACCTGCCTCCCCTGCCCGACCAGCTGCACGAAGAGCTCTACGACTTTTATCAGCAGGAGGTGAAGCAGCACATTCGCGGCGTTTACTGATCGAGCGAACCTACCCCGGTTGTCGCAAAGACTTCCGATGATTGCAAGGGCTCCCCCTCCCCCCATCAAAAAGGGAGCCCTTGCGACCGACAGGAAAGTGGATTAGCATAGCTTATGGTTATTAAGACTATTAAAAATAACTCAGGCTGCCTGATCCGGCAGCGACCACTATCCGAAGAGGTTTCATCATGCTCCAGATCAAGAACCGGGAGACCGCAAAACTCTCTCCCCTGATCGTCTCCGCCCTGCTGGCGACCACTCTGACCGCCTGCGGCGGCTCCTCCGGGGGCGGCTCTGAACAATCAAGCTCCTCCAGTGAGAGCTCCAGCAGCGAGAGTTCCAGCTCCGAAGAGTCGAGCTCCTCAAGCAGCTCTGAAGACAATACCGATGGCGCCTTCTCCATCGATCCCGACTTCCAGCTCTATGCGCTGGCCGACTTTCCCGTCGGCGTCGCGGTCTCCGCCGCCGGCGAGAGCTACAGCATTTTCAATCACAGCGATGCCACCCAGCGGCAGAATGTGATCACTGAGCACTTCAGTGAGCTGACCGCCGGCAACATCATGAAAATGAGCTACCTGCACCCCCAGGAAGACACCTTCACCTTCGGCGATGCCGATGAACTGGTGGGCTTTGCCGACACCAACGGCATGACCGTGCATGGCCACGCCCTGGTCTGGCATTCCGGCTACCAGGTGCCGGGTTTCATGGAAAACTATGAAGGCGACTTCGCTGCCATGTTGTCCGATCATGTCAAAGGCATCGTCAACCACTTTGAATCCGAGTTCCCGGGCACCGTTGCCAGCTGGGATGTGGTCAACGAAGCAGTAGACCAGGGAGGCGAAAATGGCTTCCGTCAGTCCCTGTTCTACAACGAGCTGCCTCCAGCGTCCGAGGGCGATATCCCCGAGTACATCAGAGTCGCGTTTCAGGCCGCCCGGGACACCGGTGCCGAGATCGACCTGTATTACAACGATTACGACAACACCGCCAACGACGTGCGCCTGGCAAAAACCCTGGAAATCGCCGACGGACTGGCCGAGGGTGACCTGATCGACGGTGTCGGTTTTCAGATGCACGTCTACATGACCTACCCAAGTCTGAATGACTTTGAAAATGCCTTTCAGGAAGTGGTCGACCGGGGCCTGAAGGTCAAAGTCACCGAGCTGGATGTGGCCGTGGTCAATCCCTACGGCGGTAATGCACCGGATGAACTCGAATACGATGCGGCACTCGCCGGCGAGCAGAAACAGCGGTTCTGCGACATTGCCCGGGTCTACCTGGAAACTGTCCCCGCTGAGCTGCGCGGTGGCTTTACGGTCTGGGGCTTGACTGACGATGAAAGCTGGCTGATGAATCAGTTCCGCAACGCCACCGGTGCGGACTACGACGATGTCTGGCCACTGTTGTTCAACGCCGACCTGTCCGCCAAGCCCGCACTTCAGGGCGTGGCCGATGCCTTCCAGGGTAACGCCTGCAACTCGGACATCTGAGTATTGCCAAGGCAAAAAAGAGAGCGGCTCAGCCGCTCTTTTTTTTATCGATCGAAAGCTCCCCTTTTTGTTCCGAAACAGGCCTTGCGGCTAGAGCCGAACTCCACTAAGCTAAGCTTCTGGTTATTATGACTATATTAGATAACCTCGATGCACTCCCTTACAAAACACCGGGAGTTGTCAGCAACAATCTAATAATCAAAGAGGCTACACCATGTTTCCTACCCAATTTCGAGTGACGTCGTGTCTCTCGACCATTGCGCTGTCAGCCCTGTTGGCGGCTACATTGACTGCCTGTGGCGGCTCCTCCGGGGGTGGCAACTCCTCCAGCTCCAGTTCTGAAGAGTCGAGCAGCTCCAGCTCAAGCTCTGAAGAATCGAGCAGTTCCAGCGAGAGCTCAAGCAGCAACGACACCTCTGTCACTTTCGTGGGCAATATCACCACACGAGGTCAGGTTCGCGACGACTTCATGCAGTACTGGGATCAGATCACGCCCGAAAACGAAGGCAAGTGGGGCTCCGTGGAAGGCACCCGGGACCAGTACGACTGGGGACCGCTGGATGACATCTATGATTTTGCTCGCGCCAACGACATTCCGGTCAAGGCCCACGTTCTGGTATGGGGCAGTCAACAGCCGAACTGGATCGCAAGCCTGAGTCCTGAGGAACAGCGGGAGGAAATCGAGGAGTGGATCGTCGACTATTGTGACCGCTACCCGGATACCGAGATGATTGACGTGGTGAACGAGGCACTGCCCTCTCATGCCCCGGCGACCTACGCGGAAAGTGCCTATGGCGACGACTGGATTCTCGAATCCTTCAGGTTGGCTCGCGAGCACTGCCCTGATGCGATTCTCATCTACAACGACTATAACTTCATGACCTGGGATACAGATGCGATCATTGAGATGATAGAGCCCATCGTTGAATCCGGCTACGTGGATGCCCTGGGGCTCCAGGCGCACGGACTCTACGCTCCCAGAGTCTGGACCGCCCAGGAAATCGAAGACAAGCTCGATCAGATTGCCCAGCTGGGTCTGCCGATGTACGTTTCCGAATACGACATTGGAGAATCCGATGATCAGCAGCAACTCGAGTATATGCAGATGCATTTTCCGATTTTCTACAATCATCCCGACGTGGTTGGCATCACCTTGTGGGGTTATATCGTGGGCTCCACCTGGATCGATGGCTCCGGCCTGATGACCAGCGACGGCCAGCAGCGTCCGGCCATGCAGTGGTTGATGGAGTATTTGAACCGGTAAGACAGTCCGGTAAAGCGGTTAATCGCTGGAAGGGATCTCCAGCGCCCGCTCGTTTACGCCTCACCCTTCCCTCTCCCAAACAAACTCCGAACCAGCTGATTTTTAACGGCTTTTCTGCTAGCGTGAGCGTCTTTAACGCATTCCCGACCGATATCGATCTATCACTGAACCCGATTGCGAAAGGCCCAAGCTATGCCCACTCCACCGCTATCCCCTCAGGAGATTCTGGACATCGACCGCCAGCATGTCTGGCACCCCTACTCCTCGTTTCTCAACCCCACCCCCGTCTTTCCGGTCGAGCGGGCCGAGGGCGTCAAACTGCACCTCTCCGATGGCCGGACCCTGATTGACGGCATGGCCTCCTGGTGGTGTCAGCTGCACGGCTATAACCACCCGGTACTGAACGACGCCATCAAGACGCAGCTGGAAAGTATGGCCCACGTGATGTTCGGGGGGCTGACGCACGAGCCCGGGGTGCGCCTGGCAAAGACACTGGTGGACCTGACGCCCGAGGGGCTGAACAAGGTGTTTCTGGCCGACTCCGGCTCGGTGTCGGTGGAAGTGGCCCTGAAAATGGCCATGCAGTACTGGCAGTCTCAGGGGCAACCGGAGAAGCACCGGTTTCTGGCCCTGCGCCGGGGCTACCACGGCGATACCTTTGGCGCCATGTCGGTGTGCGACCCGGTCAACGGCATGCACCAGTTATTCAGCCACACCCTGGCACAGCAGCTGTTCGCGCCACAGCCCGAGTGCGGGTTTGATGCCGAGTGGGACGAGCGCTATATCGAAGAGTTCGCCCAAATGCTGGAAAGCCACAAGGGCGAGCTGGCGGCCGTGATTCTCGAGCCCATCGTCCAGGGCGCCGGGGGCATGCGCTTTTACTCCCCGCGCTACCTGCAGCGGGTGCGCGAACTGTGTGATCAGCATTCGGTACTGCTGATCGCCGATGAAATTGCCACCGGCTTTGGCCGCACCGGCAAGCTCTTTGCCTGCGAGCACGCCGGCATCAGCCCCGACATCCTCTGCCTGGGCAAAGGCCTGACCGGCGGCTACATGACCCTGGCGGCCACTCTGTGCAACGACAAGGTGAGCGAGGGCATCTGTCAGGGCGAAGCCGGTGTGTTCATGCACGGCCCGACGTTCATGGGCAACCCCCTCGCCTGCTCGGTGGCCAATGCCAGCATTGAGCTGCTGCTGAGTCGGGACTGGCAGGCCCAGGTGAGCGGAATTGAACAACAGCTGCAGGAACAGCTGGGCGCCTGCCGCGAGCTGCCCGCCGTGGCGGATGTGCGTGTAATGGGGGCCATCGGCGTGGTGGAGCTGCACGAGCCGGTGGATATGGAAAAGGTACAGCCGCAGTTTGTCGAGCAGGGCATCTGGGTTCGCCCCTTTGGCAAGCTGGTGTACATCATGCCGCCGTTTGTGATTTCGCCGGAGGAGTTGCAGCAGTTGACCGGTGGGATTTATCGGGTGGTAGCCGGGTTATAATTTCAATAAGGTGGGCGAAAGGTGGGCGGAGCCCGCATTACGGAAGACGGTGGGCGGAGCCCACCCTACGGATGGTGGTGCCCACCTTCTTCCTGGGCTAACCCCCGCCCCCGTAGGGTGGGCTCCGCCCACCGCGCAGGTTAACGGCGGGCACCACTACCCTAGCCGAGCGGGCGGATGCCGACGGCGTGGCGGAGTTTTTCCAGCAGCGGCTGGCTGTAGGCGCGCGCTTTGGCCGCGCCCTGCTGCAACACTTCCTCTACATGCTCGGGGTTGTTCAGCAGTGCCTCGTAGCGCTCGCGCGCCTCACCCAGCTGGCCATTCACCAGCTCAAACAGTTGTTTCTTCGCCTCACCCCAGGCGATGCCCTGGGCAAATTGCTCGCGCATCTGCCGGGTCTGCTCGGGGGTGGCAAAGGCCCGCCAGATCTGAAACACGGTGGAATCATCCGGGTCTTTGGGGTCGCCGGGCTCCAGCAGGTTGGTCTTGATCTTGTTGATGTGCTTTTTCAGTTTTTTCTCGGGCAAAAACAACGGAATGGTGTTGTTGTAGCTTTTGCTCATTTTGCGCCCGTCCAACCCCTGAAGCACGGACACATGATCGTCCACCCGGGCTTCAGGCAGGACAAAATGATCGCCGTAGTGATGGTTGAAACGCGCGGCAATGTCCCTCGCCATTTCCACGTGCTGAATCTGATCCTTGCCCACGGGCACTTCGTTGGCATTGAACATGAGAATATCCGCCGCCATCAGCACCGGGTAGCTGTACAGGCCCATGGTGATGCCGTAGTCCGGGTCCTCACCCGCCTCCAGGTTGGCGGCCACAGCGGCTTTATAGGCGTGGGCACGATTCATCAGGCCCTTGGCCGCCATGCAGGTCAGCAGCCAGCACAGCTCGGGAATTTCCGGCACATCGGACTGGCGATAGAAAATCGCCTTGTCGGTATTGAGCCCGAGCGCGAGCCAGGTGGCGGCAATCTCGCGGGTGGACTGATGCACCAGCTCCGCATCCTGACTTTTGATCAGCGCATGGAAGTCCGCCAGAAAGTAAAACGACTGGGCGTCCTCCCGCTCACTGGCGGCAATGGCCGGGCGAATCGCGCCGACATAGTTGCCCAAGTGCGGTGTACCCGTGGTCGTGATACCGGTCAAAACCCGTTGCTGGCTCATGTTGCTTCCCGTGTGGACTGATTAAAAGGTCGTAATGATACAGGCAGCGGCGGCTATTGTGCACCCGGACGGTTCACAATCAGGGCATCGAACCAGGCCTGGTATTCGGGCTGCAAGCGGGCCTCACTCAGAAATTCGACCGAAGGCGCCGCCGGCAGACACCCCCGGGCATGTTGCCCGGCCCATTGGTGCAGTCGGTCAGCCAGTGCTCGGGCCTCGCGCTCCGGGTGCACCAGATCACTGGGGTAGAGAAACTCCTCGGCAAACCACTCGGGGTAGGCCTCCCGCTCGGGTGCCAGGGGCCGGCAACCCGCTGCCACCGCTTCGAGCACCGACAGCCCCTGAAAATCGTGCAGTGCTGTGGACAGGGCCACATGGCTCTGCGCCATCAGCTCGCGGTAGCGCTCCGGGCTCTGCACGTAGCCCCACTCCCCCAGGGCACACTGATGCTCAAGCAATTGCTGGATCTCGGCAAAGGCGTCGGGCTGCTGGCGAAACTGTTGGCCCACAATGTGCACTTGAATCGGCGGTGCGCCGCTCTCCCGCTCGGAAAAAAACAGCCTCAGTGCGGCCAGCAACCGCTCGGGCCCTTTGTCGTATTCCCAGCGGTGATTCCAGATCAGGGTAAACGGCCGGCTGTCCGTTTGATCGGCGCAAAAGCACTGGGGCTCGATCGGCACCGGCAACACGGCACTGCGCGTCTGCAGCTGGTCCATCACGCCGGGCGGCGTCGGGTCCGGCAGGCGCCGCAGCAACTGCTCGACGCCGGTCAGAAAGGTGTCGCGATTGTAGCGGGAGTTGAAGGCAATACGATCCGCACACAGGGCCGTGTAGAGGTTCACCAGTTGCGGCTCCACATTGGCTCGCTGCTGTTTGCGGGTGGGATACGCCAGCTGGTTCTCGTGGAAGTACACCAGGGTGGGCACCGCCGCGAGCGACGGGATCAGGCCGCGCAGCACGGAAAGGTCCACCATCGAAGTGGCAATCAGCAGATCGTAGGGTTCGGCCAGCTGCGACTGCTCGGTATGGGCCCAGAGAAAACCGCTGCCGCGCATGCGCCATTTAAAATGGCGCGGAGGCAGACTCAGCTGGGTCCAGTGCCAATGGGGGAAACGCGCCGCCAGACTCTCTCGCCAACGCCTGTGGCTGGGCGCATCGTACCCCGAGAGCAGCAGGACCCGCATCAGCCCGCTGTCTGGCCGTGCAGTCGGCTCGCCTCTTCGAGAATGAATACATCCAGCCCGACCTGTATGAGCAACTGCGCGGCCACATAGCTGCGCCGGCCCGCGTCATCGGCCACTACGTAGGTCGACTCCCGGGTTAAATCCGGCAGCTTCTGGCGCAGCTGTCCAAGCGGAATGTTCCGGCTGCCTTCCACCCGGCCAAAGCGCCGTTCCACCGGCAGTCGAACGTCCAGTAACTGGTATTCACCCAATTGTGCTTTATTTCCGGACCACTGATCGGCCGGAATCAGCTGCAGCGCGGGCGCCTGTAGCAGGGCAATAAAATCGTCTTTCCCCAGCCTCATCAAACGCCCCGGCGCCAGCATCTGTACATTGGCGTTGCGGGTGGTATCCCCCACCAGCGCCTCTTCGCCAAAATAGTCGCCGGCTCCCAGCTGGGCCAGGGGGCGACCGGTCTTGTCGCTCACCTGCGCCTGCCCGGACTCCAGCACGTAAAAATAATCCCCGGGCTCGCCCTCACGCAGTACCCAGTCACCCTGTTCAAGGTCCACCTCCTCAAAGCGCACAAACAGCTGTTGAATGTGGCTGGGCGGCACCCGGGTAAACAGCGGGGATTCCAGGAGCGACGACATCCAGTCGTGGCCGTTGTCGTCCTCTTCGCGGCCCTCGCTTCCCTCCGGGTGGTCACCGCTCTGGCTCCAGGCCATCACCAGGTCCAGGAAATCACTCTCGAGAGACAGCAGTTCGACATCGGACTTGGCGACCGCGGATACCTGGGTCGGGGAGTGATCCGCCAGCGGGTAGCGGGCCAGGTCAGAGCCCGCCTCCAGGGACTGGCGCTCGAACTGGGCGTCAATCAGGTCGACCTGACCGGAGACCAGGTAGTACTGGGTCTCCAGTGTCTTGCCGCGTTTGAAGATCAGGGTCCCGCGCGCGACCGGGTCCAGTTGCGCCTTCTCCAGGACTTTATCGAGATACTCGTCCGACAGGGTATCGAATGGAGTGAACGCCCTCAGGGTGTCCCGCTGGATACTCATAGATCACCAAAACTCAATCACAGTATTACCGATGTCTGCCTGAATCAGAACAGACGGGGAATGTTCAAGCCTAAAGTATAGGCGGTCTCGTCCACTTGAGTATCCCGGGAAACGCCCAGGTCCAGGGTCCAGCGCGTGCTACCGATATCAAACCGGGCACCGAGGCCATACAGGGGCTCGCGTCGGTCATCATCGACCATTTCCGCAATCAGTACCGGGCCACTGATGGTCTTCACAGTGGCGGCCAGCCCCCAGGTCGCGTAGGTCTCATCCGCCAGGCGGTCGTGCAGCACCCCACCATTGACGTGCAGTGCCAGCATGTCCATGGGCTGAAAGCTCAGCGGGATTGTGACAAACAGCTCATCAACCTCTTCCGTCGCGCGTTGGTATTGCCCACCGGCCATCAGTGCCAGGGCCGGGCCACTGCCGGTGTTGAGCAGCACTCGTTTGTACTCGAGCCCGACGCTGGCAATATCATCCCGCTCCACATCATAAGTCACCGGAAGCGACCAGTCCGAGCCACCGGTAAAATTACAGGTCGGGTTGGTCACCCAGGTGGTGTTGGGCTCCTCGCGGGTGCCCCAGGTCTCCAGACTGCAGGTTTGAGGCGGGATCAGGCTGGAATCTTCCACCTGAAAGTGACCACCGTTGGCACTCGCCGGCAGGGACAGCAAGGCGGTGGAGCACAGGGCCGCCACCAGGCTGATGGCTCGGGTGCACGTCATTTCATCAAACTCCTGACAATCTTCAAGCCCACTGACTCAGTGGATGCGGGTAGTGGTAAAAAGCGTTGAGTATTCTATAGAGGTCGCTGGCATCGCGGCTACCGGCCAGTTCTCGAATTGAGTGCATGGCAAAGGTGGGCACGCCGACATCGAGTGTCTTCACGCCCACTTCAGCGGCGGTTATCGGGCCGATGGTACTGCCACACTCCATGTCGGCACGCGAGACAAAGGTCTGAACCGACACCCCGGCGCGCTCGGCCATGTCCCGGAAAAGCGCGCTGGTCTCACTGTTGGTGGCATAACGCTGGTTGGCGTTGACCTTTATTACCGGCCCCCGGTTCAACAGCGGGCCGTGACACTCATCGTGCCGATCGCTGAAGTTGGGGTGTACACCGTGGGCATTATCGGCGGAAATCATCAGTGAGTTTTCCAGCACCCTTAACCGCTGCTCGGTGTCCGGCATCACGCGATCGAGAAACTGTTGCAGCATCGGGCCTTTTGCTCCGCAGGCGGAGGCGCTGCCAATCTCTTCGTGATCGTTGCACACCAGCAGACTACTATAGCGGCCATCGGCCTCCAGGATGCTCTGCATTCCGACGTAGCAGCTGAGCAGGTTATCCAGGCGCGCGCTCGCCAGAAAATCCCCCTGCAGACCGATCAGCGCCGGAGGCTGGGTGTCGTACAGACTGATTTCAAAATCCAGAACCTTGTCGATAGTGAGCGATGGGTGTTGCGTCTGCAGTTGCGCCATAAGCCGGTCACGAAACGCCGGAAGCTCGGTTTCGCCATCCTGTATCAACAATAGGGGTGGCATTTCCTTCTGCGGGTTGATGCTGCGCTGGCGGTTGGCTTCCCGGTCCAGGTGGATCGCCAGACTGGGAACGGTGGCCACGGCCTGCTCGAAATCCACCAGGGCACTGCGGATGCGGCCGTCGCCATCGCGATAGCTGACCCTTCCTGCCATCGACAGATCCCGGTCAAACCAGGGCGCGAGCAACGCGCCCCCGTAAACCTCGACGCCCAACTGGGCGTAACCCTGGCGCACCATGTCCGGCTGCGGTTTCACTTTGAGACAGGGGCTGTCGGTATGCGCACCCACCATCCGGATGCCGGTATCGACCAGAGGCTCGCGCCCGTAAACAAACGCAATGAGTGAGGAGCCATTGCGCATGACCCAGTATTTTTCACCGGGAACGAGATCCCAGCTGTCCCCTTCTTTCAGCTCCCGAAACCCGGCCTCGGACAGTCTGGCGGCCAGATTCCCGGCGGCATGAAACGGGGTCGGTGACGCCTGCAGGTAGGACAGCAGACCGGTATTGAAATCCTGAGATGTCTGTTCTTCGGTCATCGAGCTTCGTACCCCTTTATTACGCAATTACGCAAAAACCAACAGCAGCAGAACACCGCCGAGGATAAACCGGTAAACCACAAACGGCATCATCCCCATCCGGCTGATATACTGCATGAAATAATGAATGCACACAAACGCACTCAAGCCCGCCAGAAGCGCTCCCCACAGCAGGTCGCCCCAGGGTACCGGACCGCTTTGCAGCCAGAGCTGCAGCGTTTTGTACCCGCCACTCAGCGCAATCACCGGCACGGACAGTAAAAAGGAAAAACGGGCTGCATCGTGACGCGTCAGGCCGAGAAACAGAGCGGCGGTGATGGTAATGCCGGAGCGGGACGTGCCCGGAATCAACGCCAACGCCTGTGCCAGGCCAATGATCAGAGCCAGCTTCCAGGTCATATCCAGCAAGGTTCTTTGGCGACTGCCGCGCCAGTCAGCCCACCCCAGAGCAGCCCCGAAAATCAGAGTGGTCAGCGCCACGACCAGGGTCGAGCGCAAGTGCGCCTCGATAACGCTATCCAGAGCCAGGCCGGCAAAGGCGGCCGGTAGCGTCGCCAGAATCAGATACCAGGCCAGACGGCTATTGTCCGTTGCCTCTTGTCGGGCACCGAGGTGCAACCCCCAGTCCCGCGCCATGCTCCACAAATCGCGCCGGAAATAGAGTATCACCGCAAACCAGGTACCCACGTGCACGGCGACATCAAACGCGAGCCCCTGATCCGACCAGCCGAACAGTTCCTTGGGCAACAACAGGTGCCCGGAGCTGGATATCGGGAGGAACTCGGTAATGCCCTGAATCAGAGCGAGGAGAATGACTTGAATCAGGTCCATGGTCTTTTCCGTGTTTTTGGAGTGACTTCACTTCAGGAACGAATGCGCTCGCGTTTCTTCCAGGAGATGGTGTTGCGCAGATAAACCGGCTGGGCTTCTTCGGCCGAGCACGCCTCACCCCGCTCATAAGCTGACAGCGCCAGCTCGGCCATATCCGCCGCACCGGGATAAAAGGCCGGCTCCAGCCCGGCCGGTGTCAGTGCCTGCAGCTGTGAGTATTGCCAGCCCTGCCCCAGACCCCAGAAGTTGCCCGCCAGCGCAGCGACCGCCGGATGCTCGACCACACTCTGGGGCGGGGCCACCGCTTCTTCCGCCAGCGAAACCAGCGCCCCGGCCGTCTCACCGGGTCGCACGAGCGACCAGTAGACCTCCTGCATGCGCGCATCGAGCGCGACCAACAGCGGGGTGTCAGATTCGAGCAACTCGGGATGTTGGCGATAAAACCCCACCGCCATGGAATCGAGCGTGGAAACACCGACTACGGGCAAATCGCGGGCAAAGGCCAGCCCCTGCACCACCCCAAGACAAATACGCAGGCCGGTAAACGACCCGGGCCCCTGCCCGAACGCCAGGGCGTCAACCTCAGACAGCGACAACCCGGCTTCGGTCAGGACTTCATCCACCATGGGGAGCAGGCGACGGGTGTGGCTTTTGGCCGCCAGTTCGAACCGCTGCCGGATGCGATCGGCGCCCTGAAGGCGGGAATCCAGAAGGGCCACGGAACAGGCATCAGTCGCGGAGTCGAGTATCAGTAGTCGGGTCATAAGTTACACAGGTCGTCGGGAAGTGGCGGCATTTTGCCAGATTTGGGGGCTAGTGGTCCATGTGGCTGATTCTGTAACTCTCAGCCGTCACACAAGCGCTCTGGGCAAGGCGCGCGAGTGCAGGACTGGCCGTAGTCAATTCAAGCGAGCGCAACACCGCCCAGGGTGCTTGTGTGGCGGCCCTTCGGGAGAGCCTGTGCTGGCGCGACTCGGCGTTGCGTCTCTTGACAAGGGAGCCACCCTTGCCGGCGAAACGCGCCTTGATTCGCACCAGCACAGGCTCTCTGAGAGTTACAGAATCAGCCACATGGACCACCAAACAAAAACCCCTTCAGGCCCTTTCACCGACAAAGTGAAGTGCCCAAAGGGGTTTTCAGACTCGGCCACCGCTTAACGGCGGCCGAGAAGCAGCCCGGAGGCTACCGACTACTTCTTGCTGGGACGACCGCGACGCTTGGCACTCGCCTTGCGCGCACCGGTTTTGGCCGGAGTAGCGGTTGTGGACCGTTTGGTGGTCGCCCGCTTTTTGGTCGCCTTCTTCTTGGTTTTGGCCTTGGCTTTGGCCGCTGCCTTGCGCTCGACCTCAGCCATTTTGGCTTTGGCCTTCTTCTCGGCCGCTTTGGTTTTGGCCGCCAGCTTCTTGCGGGTGGCTCTTACTTTGCGCTCGTCCGCTTTGGCGCGAGCTTTCATCCAACGCTGCTCAAACGCCGCTTTGGCCTTCTCCAGATCAGCTTCGGCTCGCTTGGCCAGACGTTCACGCGTTTCGGCAACCTTGGCCTCAGCCGCTTCCGCCGCTGCCTTGGCAGTGGCGGCCGCTTTGGCTTTGGTCAACTCAACGCGCGCCTCGGAAACCTTGGCACGAGCCGCCTTGGCTTTCTCGGACGCTTTGGCTACCGCTGCTGTGGCTGTTTTTGCCGCCCGCTTGTCAGTGGCGCGAGTCGAACCGGCCGCCTTGGCTTTGGCTGCCGCCGCTTTCTGGCGCGCGGCATCCACTTTCTTGGCCTGGGCGTCGACGTCTTTCTGCAGCTTTTCCACTTTGGCTTCGGCTTTCGCAACCACCGGATCTACTGTCGGGGTAGTAACCGCGCGTTTGCTAACTGCACGTTTGGTCGTGGCACGCTTGGCGGTAGCCTTGCGTTTTTTAGTTACTCTGGCCATAAATCATTCTCCTCAACTTTGTATCGTTGTGTGCACATCAGTTGATAATAAAGATCTCGCACATATCGTGTGCAATCAATCCGCGACACAAATACTATGTAAAAATTAGTCCTATTGCGAGTTTTTAGCAAACTTTTCTGCAAAAAATCGCAATTTTTTCCGGTTTTTATGCGCGAAAAGGAAATCTCGTTGGTTTTATGTCGGCAAACCGATTTTTTTTGAGCCGCATCGACTTTTCGACACTCAAAAAAAAAAGGCCCCACCAGGGGGCCTTTTATCGATCCGTCACTCTTACCGGATCGCCTTTTTCGATTTTCACAAAGGCGATTATTTAAGCGCCGCTTCCAACTGACTGCGAATCTCCTCAATGCTCCCCACACCGGAAATCCGGTTGTACTTGGGCGCATTGGGGTGACCGGACGCTTCCAGATCCTGATAAAACTTTACCAGAGGCTTGGTCTGCTCGTGATAAACGGCCAGACGCTTGCGCACAGTCTGCTCTTTGTCATCTTCGCGCTGTACCAGCGGCTCACCCGTGATGTCATCCACACCATCCTGTTTGGGCGGCTGGTGTTCGATGTGATACACCCGACCAGAGGGCTCATGCACACGCCGGCCCGCCAGGCGCGACACAATCTCTTCGTCATCCACGTCGATCTCAACCACGTGATCAATCTGGATTTCGGCTTCCAGCAGCGCCTCGGCCTGGGGGATGGTCCGGGGAAAGCCATCGAACAGAAAACCGTTGGCGCAGTCCGGCGCCTTGATCCGGTCTTTGACCAGCGCGATGATCAGATCGTCCGGTACCAGACCGCCCGCTGACATGATGTCTTTTGCCTGCACACCCAGGGGCGTGCCCGCTTTTACGGCAGCGCGCAGCATGTCGCCGGTAGAGATCTGGGGAATACCAAATTTCTCCATAATCAACTGCGCCTGAGTGCCCTTACCGGCCCCGGGGGCGCCGAGCAGGATTATTCTCATGATGTACTCCTCAATAACGGTCATTGTCAGCAGGCCGCTGGCCAACCAAAAAGCGCATACGATACACGGCCCTCCCCCAGAGCACAATACAGCCCCACAGGGGCCTTTAAACCCGGCAACAAGGCTTCAGGGAGTGTTCTCAATCCTTTGTCCGGGTGGGCTTTTATTGGCGGGCAGACGCCCCCACATAGAAGAGGACGACACACTGCTCTATACTTGAATTGTGACAACGGATTGACGGTATTCGCCGCGCCGGGCCGCACGGAAGCAGAGCAGCTGCGCAAATGATTGATTTGGCGCAATTTTGGGGCTTGAAGCTCCACCCCGGCCCGAACCTGACACACATGCATTAAAGAGGTCTTTATCAATGAAAGTCAGTGAACTCATGTCCCAGTGGGAAAAAGGTGCCCGAGGCCAACTCACCAAGCACAGTTACGAGGTTCGCCTGCCGCTTGAGGACGCCGCGAAACTTGAAGCCCTGTGCGAGCTTTACCCGAAAAAGTCGGCCGACGCCTTTATCACTGACCTCCTTTCAGCCGCTCTGAACGAAATTGAGACCGGCATTCCCTACGAGCAGGGCTCCAAAGTCGTGACCCGGGATGAAATGGGGGACCCCATCTATGAAGATGTTGGCCTCACGCCCCGGTTTCTGTCACTGAGCCAGAAACACCTCCAACGGTTGAAGGACGAACAGGACGAAACCGGGAAATAGACCAGGATTCAGTGACTTAGTCTCCTCCGCCGCACGCCCTCCCCTCCGCCGCACGCCCTCCCCTCCGGGCGGCGGCGCCTACGCCCTCACATCTATTCCAATTGATTGCGCCGCCTTCGCCCCCTACAATAGGAGGGTGAGACTCTAAAAATAGAAAGTGAGAGAAACCATCAACCAGGATAATAACCATGGCGGCCACGACTGCTTCATCAACTTCATTAGAGCTGGACGATTTCGATCGGAAAATCCTGCGCGCTCTGCAGGCCAGCGCCGACTATTCAATGGCGGATCTGGGCAACCTGATCGGCCTTTCCCATACCCCCTGCTGGCGCCGTCTCAAACGGCTGGAAGCCGAGGGCATCATCCGGGGCAAAGTCACGCTTCTGGACGCCCGGAAGGTCAAACTCGATGTGGTGGTGCACAGCGGCGTGATCATGCAGGGGCACCAGAGTGAGGCTCTGGAAGCGTTCGAAGAGGCGATTCAGGGGATTCCGGAAGTACTTGAATGCTATGCCAGTACCGGCAACTGTGACTACCTGCTGAAAGTGGTGGTCAGCAGTATCGAGCACTACGAGCAGCTGTTGAACCAGACATTGCGCCAACTGCCCAACGTCGCTTCGATCAATTCAAACTTTGCGTTGAAGCAGGTGAAATACTCAACCGAGCTGCCGCTGTAACGCCAGGGTCATGCTGTGGTCGAGCCGAGCTCGCCGACCGGTCGCTCAGGCGTCCATCTCGGCGAACTGCTCGCCCTCGGCATAGATGATTTCGGAGACCAGTTCATCCTGCCCCTTGTTCGTGCAGTTGACGACGATATCGGCATACTGGTGGTACAGGGCCCGACGCTCCTGATAGAGATCCGGCAACTTCTGCCCCGGCGGGCAGGCAATGCCCCGGGTGGCGTAGTTGTGCACCCGCCGTTCGAGTTCTTCGAGAGGAACATCCAGGAACACGACCCGCCCGGAGCGCTTGAGATGGCGCATCCCCGCATCGCTGTAAACCACACTGCCGCCGGTGGCGATCACGTGATTCATGTAATTGGCGCTGAGAAGTACCTGCTCTTCCACTTCACGAAGATGCTGGTAGCCATGATCGTGGATAATATCCTGGAGCGACTTGCCCTCCGAGAGCTGAATCAGCAAGTCGGTGTCAACAAACTCTTTGACCAGCTCTTTGGCCAGCAACACGCCGATGGTGCTCTTGCCCGCGCCGGGCATTCCCACCAAAATCAGACTGTTTCCGATCGGTTCCACCACTACACCCCCTTTTATCGATTACCAGACCTTAACCATTTCGAGCGGGCTGATCAAGCAGTGCCAGAGCCAGCTAACGGTGCAGGTTCAGGCTCACCTTGGTCAGCCTGGAGTCGTTCATTTCCAGCACAACGAACTCGACCTGGCCCAGGCGAACGCGGTCACCCACCACCGGATGGCGGTACTGGCTGTAAATATAGCGGGCAATGCTCCAGCCCGCCTTGTCTTCGGGCACCTCAAAGCCATAAAGCATCGCCAGATCCGCCAGCTTGGCGCGTGGCGTAACCACGAATTCGCCGAAAAACGCCTGCACCGAGAGCCGATCCGGTTCGTCCATGCCCACCAGCAGCTTGTCCAGCGCGGGCAGCTCGCTGGCCGTGGCCAGCAGATAGACGTGATCGCCCGGCAGTAACTTGATGCCCTCTTTGAGCGACAACGGCTTTTCATTGCGCAGCACGCACAAGAGACTGGTTTTGGGCGGCAGCGGCAAGCGGTCGGAGGGGGTTTTCAGCGCCGGACTGCCATCGGCCAGCTTATAGCCGACAAATTCATACCCCACCTGACCGGGCACGCCCAGCTCCACCCGCTGCACCCGGGTCGAGCTGGTTGGCACGTCGAGTTCAAACCAGCGCGCCAGGGGCGCCACCGTCCAGCCCTGGAAGACCAGTGAGACCAGCACGATAAAGAAGGCGATATTGAAGAAAAACGGCCAGTTCTCAAAGCCCGCCAGCCAGGGAAACATGGCGAGCACAATGGGCACGGCACCGCGCAGCCCCACCCAACTGATAAAGAGCTTCTCGCGCCATGAGAACTGGAATGGCAGTAAACAGAGCCACACGGCAAACGGACGGGCCAGAAAGATCAGGCAGACCCCCACCAGCACCGCGCTCGGCGCGTACACCAGCAGCTGCTTGGGGGAGACCAGCAGGCCCAGCATCAGGAACAGGCTGATCTGCGCCAGCCAGGCAATACCGTCGTGAAACCGCTGAATATTGTAGAGGCCCCGGGACAGCTGGTTGCCCACCACCAGGCCTGCCAGATAAACTGCCAGAAAACCACTGGACTGAAGCACCGCCGCGGTGCCGAAAATGGAAATCCCCCCGAACAGGGCGAGCAGAGGGTAGAGGCCGGGGCTCAGGGCGAGCTTGCCCACCCCGTAGGCGAGAAGGCGGCCCCCCGCCAGACCGATGAGCGCGCCCGCGCCCATCTGCCACACAAACTGGCCCAACATCATCCAGTCGAACCCGCTCTGGCGACTGACCATGAACTCCACCAGCATGATGGTCAGAAAAATCGCCATGGGGTCGTTCAGGCCCGACTCGATCTCGAGCGTCGCCCCGACACGGGTTTTGAGGGCCAGCCCCTGCATGTTGAGCACGGAAAACACCGCTGCTGCGTCGGTGGAGCCGACAATCGCGCCAATCAGAAAACCTTCCACCCAGCCCACGCCGAGAATCCAGGCGGCAAAGGCACCGCAGATGCCAGCGGTCAGCACCACCCCGAGGGTGGAGAGCAGCAGCGCCGGGCGCAGCCCGACCCGGAAATTGTGCCGGTCCGTGCGCAAGCCGCCATCAAACAGAATCACAGCCAACGCCAGCGTGGCCATGAAATAGGCCGACTGCACATCGTCATACTGGACGCCGCCAAAGCCGTCTTCGCCCACCAGCATGCCGATAATGAGAAACACCAGCAGCAGGGGCATGCCCATGCGCGGGGAGAGCGTGCTGGCCAGAATGCTGACCACAAACAGCAGCCCGCCAAAAAGCATCAATTGGTTCAGAGTATCCATTGCGCCAATAGTACTACACTATCGCCCGATTGGGTCGCACGGACATTGCCCGAAAGGATCGCCCCGAGCGATGCCCTTGGGTCGTACCGAACTGTGCCACTGGGTCGTCCCGACTCGGCCGGACCGGTAACGCCGGCGGGCGTTTCCTGTTATTATCCCGGCCTAGCATTCTCCCATTCAGCCCAGAAAGTTGTCATACATGTTCAATAAAGACGCTCTGCAACAGTTGTCCGAGCTCAAGACCAATCTCCGCTCCGAAAAAGATCTGGCCTCCGGCGTGGTTCGCACCACCACTCGGCGTTTTGCGTTCGTGAACCTGGATGACGGCCGGGACGCCTTTTTACCCCCGGACGAAACCCTGAAGGTGCTGCCCGGCGACCGTGTGGAAGTGAGTCTGACCAGCAATAAAAAGGACCAGCTGGAAGCGCAGCTGGAGCGTCTGCTCGACAGTGAACTCAAACAGTTTGTGGGCCGCTACCGGATCAAGGGCAATGCCCATTTCGTCGAGCCCGATCTGCCGCAATTCAGCCGCTGGCTGTTCATCCCGCCCAACAGCCGGGGCAAGCACGAGGACGGCGACTATATCCAGTGCCGGGTCAGCCGGCACCCGTTCAAGCACCAGGGCAAGGCCCAGGCCAGCATCGAGCACACCCTGGGCAAACCGGGCGAGCCGGGCGTGGAGGCGCGCTACATCACCGCCAAATTCGAGCTGCCCACCGACTGGAGCTCCAAGGCTCAGGACCAGGCCCAGGCGATCAACCTGACGCCTATTACCGCACAACCGGAGCAGGAAGACCTGACCCACCTGCCCTTTGTCACCATTGATGCGGAAACCACCCGTGATATGGACGATGCCGTGTACCTGGAGTCGCGCGAGGAGGGCTGGGAGCTCTGGGTGGCCATTGCCGACCCCAGCCGTTACATCGAATCCGGGACGCCGCTGGATCAGGCGGCCCGGGAGCGCGCGAGCACCGTCTACCTGCTGGGCCAGAGCGTCACCATGCTGCCGTCGGAGCTGTCCCACGACACCTTCTCCCTGGTGCCCGAACAGCGCCGCCCCGTCGTGGTCTGTCGCATGCAGATTGCCAGCGACGGCACCATAGGCGACTACCGGTTCAGCGAGGCGCTAATCCGCTCACACCACAAGCTCAGCTACAACCTGGTGAGTGAAGTACTGGACCACGACGCCCGCCCGGAGGAGCTGCCCGAGCCCATCGCACCGATGCTCAAGCAGCTGTACCAGTGCGCCCGGGCCCGTGGCGAGCACCGCCAGCAGTACGCGCTGGTGATGGAAGATCGCCCGGATTACTACTTTGTCCTGAACGATCAGAAGAAAATCGATCGCATCGAAAAACGCGAGCGCACCTCGGCGCACCGGATTGTGGAAGAGGCCATGCTGGCCACCAACATCTGTGCGGGCGAGCTGTTCAGCCGCTACCCGGGGCACGGCATTTTCTCCAACCACATCGGCTTTCGCCCGGAACGCCTGGACGACGCTCTGAGCCTGATGAAGGAAGATTCCCCGGACTACGCCGTGGGCGACCCGCGCGCGCTGTCGGACTTCCAGCGACTGCTGAGTGACCTGCGCAACAACCCGGACCAGATTCCGGCCTTCTCCACCCTGCTGCCACTGCTGCAGCGGATGCTGCAGGCGGCCTCGCTCTCGGCCGAAGCGAGCGAGCATTTTGGCCTGGGCTTTGCGCACTACGCCACCGTGACCTCGCCCATCCGGCGCTACCACGACCTCTACAACCACCGGGCGATCAAGAACATCCTGCGCGAGGAAGCCCCCCAGAAGCCCTCGGCCGAACTGCTCGAGCAATTGCAGACCCAACTTCACCGGGGCCGGCAGGCCTGCCGGCAACTGGAACAGTGGCTCGCCTGCGACTTTGTCAGCGACAGGATCGGCAGCGTCCACACCGGCACCATCGGCATGGTCAACTCCATGGGCATTGGCGTGAAACTGGATGACTGGGGCATTGAAGGCTTTGTGCGGATGGATCAGGAAGGCAAACCCAGCTTCGATTCGCGCCGGCTGAAAATCACCGTCGAAGCGCACCAATACCGGCTCGACCAGAAAGTCCATGTGATCATCAAATCCGTCGACCACGCCCGCCAGCGCATCGCGTTGGAACTGGTGGACGAGGACACGGCCGAGCGGTTGAAAGTCTGGGAGCAGGCGCCCGAGTCGCCATAAAAAAGTCGCGGGCGCGACGACGACTTTACCCGTTTACTGACTTGCGAGAGGCTTACCGAATGTCCGCCTTGAAACCCGCCAAAGTCGGGGTCAGAACCCGAATTTTTCAGATTATTTTTGAATCTGACACCCCCCTTGCAAAAGGCTTCGATATCCTTCTGGCGATACTGATATTTTTCAGCGTCGCCATCGTCATGCTGGACAGCGTCCGGGAATATCACGAGCGTTTTGGTACGATTTTCTACTACACCGAATGGGTTATCACGCTTCTGTTTACACTGGAGCTGGCGTTACGGGTTTACTGCCTGGAAAAGCCCCGACTGTACCTGAAGAGCTTTTACGGCATTGTCGATGTGCTCGCGGTACTGCCGACCTGGCTGGTGCTGGTATTTCCGGGCGCTCAGACTCTCGTCGTTTTCCGCCTCCTCCGAACGCTGCGTCTGTTCAGGGTTCTCGAGATGATGGCCCTGGTCGGTCAGGGCCGCCTGCTGCTGGACGCCTTGGCTCGCAGTCGCGGGCAGATCCTGCTTTTCCTGTTTTCGGTATTGATGTTCGTAACGGTGTTTTCGTCGTTGCTGTATCTGATCGAGCCCCGTGAAGCCGGATTTACCAGCATCCCCAAGTCCATCTATTGGGGCATCGTCACCCTGACGACCGTCGGTTATGGTGATGTCACGCCAGTCACGCCACTGGGTCAGTTTATCTCCGTTATGATCATGCTCTCGGGCTATTCAATCATCGCCCTGCCCGCCGGCGTTTTTTCCGCCGAAGTCATACGCTCCTTGCGTCAGGAGCGCTACTCCGATGAAGCCTGCCCCGGCTGCGGCAAGCATCAGCATGAGCGCGACGCCCGGTACTGCAAATACTGTGGAACCTGGCTCAACGAAGAGGTCGCGGCCCCCGAGCCACCCGAATCACAATAAAAAAAGGCGCCCGCTAGGGGCGCCTGACGTTGGTGTGTAAAACACCCTCTGGCTTTACATCCGGAAGCTGACCCCCAGAACCATACGCGGCTCCTGCGAGGTGTAGGTCATCGGATGGGACTCATACCCCAGATAGCTGGTCTGCTCCTCACCGGTGATGTTGATCGCTTCTGCGGTAAACGAGAAGTTGTCGTTGAAATCCCAGGTCAGGTTGGCATCCCACTGCCCGTAGGCGTCATAAAATTCCGAAGCGCCGTTTTCCAGACCACCCACATCGAACACCGAGCGGTGCGGCGACAGATACTCGTCACGCCAAGTGTAAGCCAGGCGCGTGCTCAAGTATTCGTTCTCGTAAAAGCCCATGAGGTTGAAGGCATTTTCGGAGACACCAGGCAGGCCGAGATTGCTGTTCAGCTCGGAGTCCGTATCGGTTTTGCTGTCGGAATAGGTGTAGTTGGCGCTGAAACCCAGACCGTTATCAAACGACTGCTGGAAGGCCAGCTCGATACCCGAGACGCTGCCACCCGAGCCGTTTTGCGGGCGGTTCACGCCACCCCAGCTACCGCCGTCAGGACCATCATCGGCGCCGAATTCCAGCCGCGTTTCGCTGGCAATGAACGACTCCACCGCCTTGGTAAAGGCACCGGCGGACAACAGACCGAGGTCATCAAAATACCACTCAAAGGCCACATCCGCCTGGGTTGCCCGATAGGGGTCCAGTGACGGGTTGCCCGAACTACCGCCGGTAAACTGGAAGTAGTCACCAAAGCCCGGCTCGTTGGTCCGCGTGTAGTTGTATTGCTCACCACGGCCCAGATCCTGCAGATTGGGCCGGGCAATGACCTTGGCGGCGGAGAAGCGGATTTTGGTGGCGTCGGTGGTATCCAGTGTGAAGTTGAGGCTCGGCAACACATCCCAGTAATCTTCAGTCACGGTCCGGTTCTCCCAGACCAGCAGTACCCCCTGGCTGTTCCAGCCGTCGGTGGCCTGCGTCCAGCCTTCGGCCACCGCCTGAGGATTTCGGGTCGCCAGCTCGATATCCACCTCGGTGTTTACCACGCGCACACCCAGGTTCAGGTTATAGGGCACGCGGTCGCCGGAGAAGTCCGCCTCACCGTACAGCGCGGTACTGGTTTCAGTCACCACCCAGGAGTTCAGCGGCACTTCAAACCAGCGCCCCGGAGTGTTGGGCGCCACACCGTCAATCCAGCCCTCAACGTCATTCACAATCGGTGTCGCATCGTGCATCAGCACATTGGACTGGTAACCACCGGACGGGAAGAAGTTACTGAGCTCTACAGAACGGCCGGGATTATCGGTAAAACTCTCCCAGGGCAAATAACCCGGACCACCACTCCAGCGACCGGCATCACCAAGCATAACCTCCGGGCCATAAAGCGCCTCGGCCATATTGGTCCCGTCGGAGGTTTCCAGTTCGAACGCCTTGAGGCCGATGGCCGCATCAATAAAGTAGCCCCAGGGGCCGAAGGGGCGGTTGTCGTCTTGACCGTCGCCATCAATATCACAGGTCTCGCCCGCGGGAATACCGCCGTTGCCACAGAGATCGTAATAGACCGCCTCGCGAACGCCGTCGTTCAAGGGGCCGGGTTCGGTCTCCGGATCAAAATTGGTTTCGGTGACGACGTTCCCGTCTTCGTCATAGATGTTGGGCGTCATGGCGCCCTCGGTCCGGCTGAAGTCGGTCATCCAGCGCAACTCGGTGAATTCCACTTCCTCTTCGGCGAGGCGCACACCAAACTTCAGCGTTTTCAGATGTCCGAGTTCAATATCGTACTCGGTATCCAGCCGGGCGCTGTAAGATTCCTGCTCCACATCCGAACCCAACGCCCAGTGGGACTTGTAGGTATGATATTCCGGGTTGGTCAGGATACTCGGATCGGTGTAGGCCAGAGAAGGTTTAGACCCCGAGCGATACTCGTACCGGGTGTCGCTGGAGCGCGGGTTGGGTACCACATCCCCCCAGCCATTGGGCGACTCATCCGTGCCGACATAACCGCGAAAGGTATAGGGTGTGAAGCGGCTATCCACCATGCCAGCGCGGCGCTCATGGGAAGAGTCGGCATAGGTCAGACCAGAACTCCACCGGAAATTGCCACCGTTGTCGAACTCGGCCCGAAGCGCCAGGTTGTCGGCCGCACCGTCCATCACCTCACCGGCGGTGTTGGTCTCGCCGCCCGGCACATCAATGGTACCGAAATTCAGAATACCCACATCATTGGCACTGTTGATGCCATAGTCAAAATCTTCGTTGATGCCGGTGGCATCGTCAGTCGCCATGGGATGCTTGACGGTATAAGAGCGGGTTTCGATATCCAGCGTGGAATGGAACCAGTCAAACCCGAACTCCAGGGCGTCGGTGGCCCGCCAGCTCAGATTGACCGAAGCGCCCAGACGCTCGCGCTCCTGCTCCGTGTCCATCACGTAGAACATCCCGGGAGCCAGGTAGGACTGCCCGTCAGAGCAGCTCAGTGAATCGCTGTCGAACTCACCACCCTCGGTACACAACACGCTGGTATTTTCTCGGGAGAAGTTCTGGATCATGTCGTTATGGACGGTTTTCTGGTTCATCGTCAGGGAGACAATTGCGCCGAAATCGCCCCAGTTGTTCCCCGCAACGATAAAGGCCGAGGGTTTGGTCTCCTCCGCATCCAGTCCCTGGTCCGCCTTGATATTCGCCGCCAGCAGCGGTTCGGAAAGATCCAGCGCACTGCGCGTCTTCAGGTTGACGACGCCCCCCATGCCCCCTTCGACCATGGAAGCGACGGGTGTTTTATACACTTCAACACCGCCCAGCAATTCGGAGGGAATCCCCTCCAGAGAGCCATCGTAATTCTGACGCCACTCACCGAGCTGGTAATACTCCATACCGGAGACGAAGTTCTCACCATTGAGCAGGGTGATGTTCTGGTCCAGGCCACGAATGCGAACCTTGGTGCCTTCGCCACCGCGCCGGTCGATCTGCACACCGGGGAGCCGCTGCAGGGACTCGGCGATGTTCTGATCCGGCATTTTACCGATGTCATTGGCGGTAATCGCTTCAACCATCTGGGTCGAATCGCGCTTGATATCGATCGAGCGCTGCAACGAGCTCTTGATGCCGCGAACCACCACCTCTTCCATCGCGGGCTGGTCGGCCCCCTGCGCAAACGACGGGCCACTCAACCCACCGAGCGCGCAGGAGGCCACCGCCGCTGCGATCAGCCGTTTCTGGAAACGTGTTTTGTTGTATCTCATGGAACTCTCCTTAATTTCATAGGGCTTTCAATTTATTGGGTACTTATAGGGTCAAACACTATGCTGTCGGACCGGTAAAACGGCGCCAGAAAACGGCCTAAAAACACCTGAAATGCGTATCGATTGTCATAAAACCCGAAAGTACTTGGCGATTTATGAGTATTTAAGTGCCACAAAACGGTATTTTTTAGTCCATAATTGCTACTAACGGATAATAATGAGCATATTTTTATCTTATCCAGCCAGTCCTTTGCGTTTCCTGTAACCGGTTACAGGTCACCGCGAAGATTACCTCCATTCTTTTTCGATTTCAAACACTTTTCTTTTGACTACCAACAGAGGGGTAAAAGAGAGGATTTTGACGAACGGATCGGTGAATTTTTCGGACGACTACAGCATCCGACGAACGATGCCGTCTTTGCGAAGCATATGGCGCACAGCCGCCGCAATATGACCCAGAGCGACCACACCCAGAGTGATGGCAAACACCCCGTGCAGTTCGAACAGGCGTGCGGCCAGGACAGCGTCTCGTTCATCAAGACTACACGTTGAGAGCATCAATAAAGACCTGGCTACCACCCTGTTGCTTCGCACTATACATGGCGGCATCGGCCCGAGTGAGTAGGGTTTCCGCACCACAATGTCCACGATGCAGAGCCACCCCTATGCTGGTCTTGAGCATCAAGCCTCCGGCCACCGGCAGGGGCGTCGAATTGGCATTGAGAACCTTTTCAGCGATTCGTAGAGCATCGGCGCTCGCGTTTTTCAATTGCTCGGCGATGATGACGAATTCATCCCCTGACAGCCGAGCGACAGTGTCGCTGGTGCGCACAGCGTCCTTCAGCCGCCGTGAAAACAGCCGCAAGACCTCGTCTCCGACCAGATGCCCATGGGTATCGTTGACACCCTTGAAACCATCCAGATCCAGAAAAAGCAGCGCCACTGCCTCACCAGAACGTTCGGCTCGAGCGATGGCGCCTGAGAGAATCTCCATCAGAGCGCCGCGATTGGGGAGGCCGGTCAACAGGTCATGGGTGGCCTGATACTTGAGATTACGCTCTAGTTCTTTTCGTGCGGTAATATCATGAAATACGACCACCGCGCCACGCTGCTGGGCATCACTGCGACCATAAGTAGAACCGTTGGCTGACAAAACACGCTCCGGCTTGCCTTCAGGGCGCACCAGGAACTCCTCGTTTTCCACCGTTTCCCCGTTGAGAGCCCGGTACAGAGGCAGCTCTTCCGGGGATAGCAGGCGTTGGCCGGTGGCATCATACACCTGGTAGACCTCTGCCCATTTTTCGGCGCCCTCGCGAACCGGCTCTCCAATGTAGTCGCGGGCGGTCCGGTTGAACACCGTCAATCGGCCGGATTCATCGCAGGCGGCGACACCAGCATCGACATTGCTCAATACCGCATTCAGCAGCTGGTGCTCATACTCGGTTTGCATTAACAGGCGCTCTCGTTCGGTCACGTCGGCGATTACGGCGGTAAACCCGACCTGCGCGCCGCTTTCACTCATCAGAGGCGCGACCGACAGATTGAGATGCCGATTAGTGCCGTCATCTACCGTGATATCGAACCGTTCATCACGAACTGTATCGCCCTGCCCTACGCGCTGGGAGAGCTCATGCAATTTGTGGGACAAAGCAGGGCTGATATCAACCAGCGCCCGACCGACCACATCATCCGCAGAGCGGCCAAAAAAACGCTCGGCACTGGGGTTCCAAACATCGACCCGCTGCTCCATATTGCAGGTGATAATAGCCAGTGGGGATGCCTGAATGACTGAAGTCAGCCTCTGGCTGCTGTGGTGCAACTGGGCACTGACCGTGCGTAACTCCTGACGGCCCAGCTCATCCTCGACTACTTCTGCCAAGTCCTGGAGCACTTGCACTTCATCTTGGGACATATGGCGCGGTTTGCGATCAATGACGCAGAGCGTCCCCAGGACGTGCCCTCCCGGCCCACATAACGGAACGCCCATATAAAAGCGAATGCCCGGCTCCCCGGTCACCAGAGGATTGTCGGCAAACCGTGCATCCAGCGTGGCGTCCGGGATGGTAAGCACAGAGCGCCGGTCAAGCGCATGGGCACAGAAAGAAATGGTTCGGGGGGTCTCACAGACCTCGTAACCGAAATGGGACTTGAACCACTGGCGGTTCTCATCAACCAGGCTGATCAAGGCGATCGGGACATCCAGCAAGTGCGCGGCAATGCGAGTGAGGCGATCGAAACGGTGCTCAGGAGCGGAATCAAGTATACCCAGAGCCTTGAGCGTCGCAAGGCGTTGAGCTTCGTCAGCCGGTATCTCAGCGTCGGGCATACATAGGTCCAATTGTGGCGTTGAGAATGGAGATTAGCAGTATATCAGAACCGCCTTGTTCACAAACTGGGCTCCATAGTCACCTCCGCAAGAAACATCTGATACCGCACCTCGGCACCAACCGATAGCGCCACAACGCCCCCGCTCGGTAGCCAATTCGGTCTGCAAACCCGTTTTAATCATCCCTACATCAACCCATCTACTGCACATCATCGACCAATTCTCGATGCACACACACGGCCGTGCTTCTCGGGCGAACGGACAGGCCCCGGCCCTCTAGGTGCGCACGCGTAAACGCCGCCCCGAACAGGAGGATCATTGAGGAATAATTCACCCAAAGCAGAAGCAGCGCCAGAGAACCGGCCGCGCCATAGGCCGACGCCGTGGCCGTATAAGCCAGGTAGATGGCGATCAGGGAGCGCCCGGCCGTGAACAGCACAGCAGTGATGAAGGCGCCGAGCAGGACGTCCCGCCAGGACAGCACCACATCCGGCAGAATCTTGAACATGGCCGCGAACAGCACCGTAACCACGAGCAGCGACAGAAACAGCTCCATGCTCACCATCGCCCAACCGGGAACCGGCAGCCACTCCTCCGCGAACGCCATGACGGTACGCAAGGTCACCGACAACAGCAGCGAGACCAACAGAATGAATCCAATGGCCAGGATAACGGTCAGCGACAACAGCCGGCTCTTGATAAAGATCCACAGGCTGCTTCTGGAAGGCCGTGGGGCGACGCTCCAGATATCATTCAGAGACCGCTGCATCTGGGCAAACACCGTGGTGGCACCGATGATGGTAGCGACAACGCCGACCAGCGCCGGCCAGATGCCACTCTGGTCAATTTGCGAATTGATCACAGCCGTCTGGACCACGCCGGCCGCTTCCGGCCCTACCGTCCCCTCAAGCTGCTCGAAAAGCTGACCCTGAACCGCCCTCTCCCCGATCACCAGGCCAACGAGCATGACAACCACCACCAGAACCGGCGCAATGGAAAAAACGGTGAAAAACGCCAGTGCTGCGGCATAAATGAAGGCCTGACTCTCCACCCAGTAGCGGCCCGCGGACCCGAGAATGCTGAGCCAGTGCTGCACTGGAGCGGGGAGCTTATCGTAAAATTTCAAATCCATGGGACGACAACACCTCAGCATGGCAGTCAGTAAGGGCGAATTTCTATCAAACCCTGTCTGATACTCTCACATCACTCATCGGCCGCCAACTGCTCTGTATCTCCCAGAGGTTCACCGCGTTTGAAGCTCTTCACCCGGGTCACCGAAAGTGGAGTATAAATCCTGGGGTTATCCAACAGGGAGGCGATCAAAGGATGGTCCGCCCCACAGGCCGGATCGAGCCAGGTGCGCAGGATATCGGCTTCCATCGGAAGGGACATCGGGATCGATTTGTCATGGTACCGAGAGAACCGCGGGTGGGGTGGCCGGGTAATGACCGCCATGGAGCGGACAATCTCCTCCCCAGGCGTGTGCCAGTCCTGGTAGAGCGCGCCCACAGCCAGCCCACGGTCAGTGCGCATCAGGTAGTGATCCCGTCCTTTTGATTCACCGACCTCGGTCCCGAAGATCAGGCCACGGCGCGATTTCACGGCCGGCTTCCACAAGCGGCCATCGAGGTTTCTGGCATTGAAGCTGGTGATGTCGGGGTTGGGAACCCACGTCTGCCCTTCCCTCTTCATGGCATACCACCAGATCGCCTTTGAGAGCGCAGGGGCGCCACCTTCGGCGGTAATGAGGGCCGGGTGAACCCGCCGCTGATACGACTGGAAGAACGGAAGTGGCATCTGGATACCGAGCTCTTCCATGAGGTCGATCACCCCAGGGGCCTCGTAGAGGTTGCCGATGTATCCGCACATACTCTGTCACCTCCCAAAAGATCCGGAGCATGGAGCTGCCAATACCCTACGCTTTCCCCGCCCGATAGCTGATCGATTGGATGATGTCCCTACTGAACCAACGACAAACGCTTGTCGGTAAACACGCAGATCACGCCCGCATCGTTGTACATGACCTCATAGTTAAAATCACAATAGGCCGCCGCCACACTCATCGGAAGCTGTTTATTCCCCCAGCTGCCAGGCTTGTACCAGGACATTTCGCCCGCTGTGCACTGCTTAGCCTCTTCATCATTGGTATAGATGCACATTGTCGATTGGTCGACCGAAACCTTCTGCCCACACCCTACCAAGGTGAGTGCCGCCAGTGTGGCAAATACTGCTTTTTTCATCGCTTTTCCCAGATTTGGTTTTTAAAACGACAGCGGACAAAGCTCCCACCACCGGCAATGCACCCACAATGTCGCTCCAACGTCAGGAACCATACAGCGGATAGAGCACTCCGGAGCGGTGAGACGTCCGCTGCCACGTTGAACCGCCCTTGGCGTCCAAATCATTATTGTATCGGTATTCAAAGTGAAGAGATATACTTTCGCCGTACTTTGAGCGCACGTATGACCAACTATACAATGCTCTTATACCTTGACTTTGTACTTTAGGTCTTTCGCTTTGTCACCTGTCATTCCTCGAAAACCCCACTGGTGCGGTGACTGCTCCTTGACTCCATAGATCACTATCATATTGGCTCCTTAACATGCATGACTCGACTCCTAAGTATCGGGAATCAGCCTTTTCCCAAGGCATACAACATCATCAAGGGCGTAGCCCAGGTGACTATAAAACTTAAGCACCTGCTCATTTGAACTACGAACCACGATATTCAGCTTGGGGCACCCCATTGCCTTGAGGGCACCTTCCACTCTATCCATCATCAACTTACCGTAGCCACGGCGCTGGTAATCGGGTGACACGGCCAGATAGAAAACCGATCCCCGATGTCCATCATACCCAGCCATAGCGGACGCCACCACTTTGCCATCAACTTCACCTATAAAGAACAGCTCCGGCTGGATAGCCAGCTTTCTGGAAATATCCCTATAAGGGTCGTTCCAGGGCCGAGTCAAGCCACACACCTGCCAAAGCTCTATAACGGCCCTTCTATCAGCTTCTTCAAATGGTCTTATTTCCATATTCAGTACCTGCGAACAAAGAGCACGGCTGTAAAAAACAACTCAATAATACCGCCAGCGAGGCCACCTACATATACCGGTGCGTCAAGCACAACCAAAATGAACGCTGTGGCTACCAACGAAGCACCAAACGTCCAAAAAACACGATTCCCGTACATAGTGTTAAAAGTCAAATAGCGTCCCCCAATAACCAAAAGCATTGCGGGAAAGAACCATTCGAGCTTATAGAATGCCGCGCCTAAAGCAACAGGTATCGAAAGTAGCATCCAAAGGGTTCCTTCGATTGCCAGTGGGGCCAGCGGATTCCCCTTTGAGTGCTTACCGCTACGCCCAAGTGCCTTGCAAAGCAACACCGAAATGGGAAATATTAGAGTCCCACCAAATATTAATGTCGCGACCCCCGCATTAGGGCTGTGAAGCAGCGAAACCATACCGGCTAAAAGCCAAATCGAGCCCGAAGAAATAATCCCCGGAATGCCGAAATAATAGGCATTGTTCATATCCCTCTGACACTCTTCTATTGAGGCCATTGCTCTTTTCCCTCTTGAATTTTTACACCGTAGACACGCACTGTTACCACAATACTGCCCGAGTTTGTGATTACTTAATCAGAAAAGGCATCGACTGGTGCGTCTTAAAAGGCATTTTTACGGCCAAGCTCTGACCATTTCTGAAAAGCGCCAACGGCAAACAGACTACCAATAACCACACAGATAGCTGAGCTTACCAACCAAAATGTCAGGCTATTTTCCGGAAACTTGGGCACCAGGACCACAAATGAAAAGCCCCGGAACAAAAAGATGCTTGCGATGGCCACTAGAGCCAATCTCGTCAGAGGTAAACGCTTTATCGCACCTGCTCCTGACAGGGCATAAAGTGACCAAATGGATAGGATTACGACAATGCCAGAAGTGACGATGGTAGGGTACCAAAGCCCTTGCTCGGCCATCTGCGCCATCGGCTCACCAGCACCAAAGAAACGATACCAATCCCCGCCGAACACGATACAGCCAACATGAGAAAGAGCGGCTAATGCGCAAAAAAGTGCTGCAGCAAGTAGAAACTTATTATTTTCATCAGAGTTCATCCTTACTCCTTGAATGTCTAAAATAATATATTGCACGCCAGTTACAAACACAAAGTGTGCACGATTTTAGCGCAACTGCCAACACACTGACCAAATTGGTGGTTGTCCAGAAAGGCGGCTCCAGAGCCTACGTCCGCCGCCCTCCCGTCGAAATTCTATAGATGGCAAGAACGCGGTTGAATTTAGACGGATATTTACTCCCCCACCTCCATCACCCAATGATCATTCAACTCAGGCCCGCCACCACGATTTTCGCTGCCCGCGACTATATGCAATTCCCCATCAAACAGCGCCGCCTGGGTCCCGTGGCGCCCGACCGGTAGGGGCGGCAGGCTGTGCCATTCCTCAGTTTCCGGGTTGTACGCCTCCACTTCGCTGTGGGCCTCCACTTGGCTGGTACTCTCGCCACCGAGGACGACCAACAATCCATTAAAGGCCACCGTGGCCGTTCCGGCGCGCTGGGTGGGCAAAGGCGCTGCCAGGGTGTGCCAGCGTTGGTTCTCAATGTCATACACATCCACGGGCCCAACTGTGAGCGACATGCTTTCGCCCGTGTCATGGGATGAGGTGCGTCCTCCAGCCGCGTATAGGTGCCCATCAATCACCGCCGCATGAAAATGATCTCGCGAATGCGGGGCATCGGGCAGCTCTGTCCAGCGTCCGGTTTCTGGATCAAACACATCCACCCAGGGGACATAGCCGCTCATATGGCCGCGCGTGTTCCCACCCACTATGTAAATCAGCCCTTCGTGTAACACAACACCACTGCCGCCGCGCCGACGATCGGCGGGAATTTCAGGCCCCTCCGACCAGGCGTCACTGGCGGGGTCGTAAATCAGAATATTGGCCAGTGGAGGCTCTTCTGGAAAACCGCCAGTCATGGCGCCCAGCACGTAGAGTTTCTCGTCGTAGGCGATGGCTTGCATATGGTGAATTTCAAACGGCGGTTCGGCGCCCTGACTCCAGCGGCCAGTGGCCGGATCAAAAATATCCAGGGGCCGCTCACCTCGCCCGCCGATTAAATACAATCGTTCACCCACTGCCACAAAACCGTTTTCGTGACGCGCACTGGGGGGCGTACTTGCCTTGTGCTGCTGCCATTGCACTGGAGCGATGTCGGTGCCCTCTGGACTAGCGGGTTGACCGCTGCAGGCCGAAAGCACACAGAGAACAGCACCCAGTGCGGCCGATGAAACAAGCTTTGTGACTGTGCGCTGGGTTTTGACTGATGGATTGAACAATGGCATAGATTACGACTCCTGATGTAATTCTTTGAACACAAATTTGTGGTGACCGGGCCCTTCCAGCCCGCCGCTTAGCTAGTCACCAAAAAACGTGCGGGCTTCGCGAAGGATTTCTTCCTCATCGGGATTGTTCAGCACCACGGCTCGAGACCGCGCGGTGGCAACCTCACCGGGTTCCAGGTCGCGCCCGAACAGCGAGTAATATAGCGCATAATGGCGCTGAGTGGAGTGAGGGCTGTACACAATGAAGGTCTCTTCCCGGTCGGTCATGAACAGGACCGTGACCCCGGTTTCCGGGTCGCGCCGCAGCGACATGGGCCGCCAGACCCACTGGGGCTGCAGAGTCCACTCTATGGGGTGAGGCTCCAGCTCCCAGCGACCGTCCTCCAGTAAGGCAACGGCGGCATCATCCCGCGCGAAGGCCTGTCGGTATCCGTCCTCTTCCGGGGCGAAGACCCAATCCGGACCATCGCCGTCAGACGCCTCTACAGGAATACGGACATCGGTAAAGGTGTCGGGGAAATAGGAGGCAAGAAACAGCTCAAAACCGGACAGCGCCTCTTCCGCTCGTACTTCGGTATCAACGTCCAGCCTGTTCGGAGCAACCCATCGGTAAGTCGCTTGCATACGGAATGGACGGGTCTCCTCCGCAGGCCATACCACGGTCACACTGCCATCCTCATGGGCCTCCACATTGCTGGGAAGGTGGCGCATACCCCGCCCGTAGCGGACACCATCAGAGAACACCCGATAGTGGTTGAGCCAGCCATACACCCGGCTGATCTTCTGGCCGGTTTCCGAGTAAATTACCTCGCCAGGGCCGACTGATTCACCGTCGGCTCGGAGCTTTCCGGAGACGGTCCCGGTGTTGAAGGTGTATTCGCTGGATCCGGAGGGGGTGAACCGCAGGGAACTGCCTTGCGGGGGTTCTGATGCCAGCGACAAGCAGGAGGCGATGGAGAGCACCACTGACAGGACCAAGCGAAGTATTATACTCATAGTATAAACACCTTATGTGTAGAGTTTTTATCCTTGGCTCTTTGGCTCTCCGACATCCACCTTCAAGCCTGCTAAGCCGACTGCCCGTATACAGAAAGAATCACAAAACCAGCGACGCTCCCAAGATTACCCATTGATCAAACTTCAGAGTTCGATCACTGATTGGAAGGGGCTGTAGCAACGCGGAAACTCCGAGCACTCCCAGGGGATTGATAATATTGCTGCCCAGGGTATTCCCAATGGCAACATCGGCCTGCGGCGGAGCGCTCAGTCCAATAAGACGAGTGAGCGCGCGAAGCCAACAATCAGGAAGAAGGGCCAGAATCACTCTTCTTAACGCTTTTCTTATCGTGGCTTGCATTCATCAGATAGACAGACGCTGCTAACGCTAAAACCGACAAGGCCAGGTATATTGCATCCAATGGAGTCGCAAACTGGATATCTACGACTGCTCTGAAAAACTCGATAATTACTGCAAGAATCACTACTCTTACGATCTTATCCTTCAACTCATCAAATGTTTGAATATTGAAAGGATGAGAGGCACCACTCTCTTCCGATTCTTCAATCGGCGAAATAAACAGCCTATATGCTCCTGCACCAAACATAAGCAAGACGACCGATACCAAATAGATATCCACGGCTAGGATTATATCGGTGACAATAAATTCATGAATATCCTGATCGCTTCGCCCAAGGTAATAATCAAACGCCATAATCGCCACCTTCAAGATATCCATGGTCCCAACTATGAACAGTACCAAGGAACCCAACAAGCTTGAAACAACCGCGATTAAAATCAGAAATCTTGAATTCCACAGTATTTTTTCAAAAACAACTTCCAACCTATTCATCGGCAAAAACCTTTCTTGAGGCATCGGTGTGGAAAGTGTGCCAGAGTTCACCTGGCGGGGAAATAGCCTGTTTGCGCTCGGGAGGTTGGGTAACTTGGATCGCTAACGCCCGCAGCACGCGCGGCTTTGTAATGGGGGCGAAGCCGCAATGGAAAAGCCGTCGCGGTGCCTGTGATTGTTAGAGCGACTATACAAAACTAAATTCTTTAGGGTACGAATGAATACCATCGTAATCCCCCTTACTTAAATCGACACCATTTGCTCTCGCTATAGCATAAACCATGCTTATATGGAATAGCATATTTGGAACAATATAGTGGTAAATAAAAGCGGGCTGTGACAGATCCACTTCAGAAAAACCTGCTTTATCCTTTAGGCGCTTCGTATCATCTAGCTGCTTCACTTCTGGTAATTCATTTAGATACTTTATTGTCTCCGAAAGTTGCGCCTGAACAGCCTCCTTGCCCAATTCGTCTCTGAAAAACGAAACAACACTCTGCTTTAACAACGGGCAATAACCTCGTAAAGCAAAATTGGCCGCAATTTTGGCATTCATCTCCAAAGTGAACATGCCCTTAGACAGGGTCAAAGAGAACTTTTCTGGCGGGATCTTGGCGACTATGACCTCCAATTGGGAAAGGTAGTGCTGGAAAAGATTTTTGATACTTCCGTCCATTGACATCTCCAAGCCCTAACAGATATATATTGAGCCAGAACGCTTTGCTTTCGGCGAGCTGCCCTTTATTTGGCGTAACCGATTGAAAATACTGAATATTTTTAGAGCCCTCGGCAACCACTATACAAATATAGTGTGCCGGCTCACTTGGCCATAGCCGCTGGCACGTGATCTAGCTAGCCCAAAACCTAACTTATTGATTTTCAAATACTTCTCAAGGCACCAGTGTGGAAAGCGTGCTGGACCGGAAAATGAAGTGTGCCAGAGTTCACCTGGCGGGGAAATAGTCTGTTTCCATCATGAAATTGGAGGGGGATGCTTTTCTGGTATGGGAGCTAGGCGAGCTAGCTAGTTGGAAGCCAACTTAGGGGCGGGATTCACTCGGACCATCCATGGCCCTCGCCCTCCGGGCAGCCTTCGGCTGTGCCAATCGGCTATCCTGCCGATTGGTGAACCGCGTCAGCGATTCTCACCCAACCAGGCTCCACCAAGTACCCACAAAAAAGCCCCGAGCTTTCGCCCAGGGCTTTTTGTGGGTACTTGGTGGAGCCTAGCGGGATCGAACCGCTGACCTCAACACTGCCAGTGTTGCGCTCTCCCAGCTGAGCTAAGGCCCCAGATTGTGCTGCTTCCTTGGAAGCGGGGCGCATTGTAGCACTCCGAAAAGGGCTGTCAACACTAAATCGGCCAAAAATCCTAATTCTTTGATTTTTGGGCACTTATTGTTCAATATCAGCTTCCCCCGAATGGCGAGGGGAGTGCCCGTCAGGTACCCGGATCTCGGCCACCAACGGCAGGTGATCCGAGGCTGTGCGCGCCAGCTGGGAATCGATAGTGGTCATAGTGACCGCCTCCAGGCCACCACTGATGAAAATGTGGTCGAGGCGGATTTGGGGAAAGCGGCTGAAAAAAGTCCCTCGTGGCCTAAGCCCCGGAATCTGGGTTTGCACATCCTTGAAGTGGGTAGCCAGCTGACGGTAAACCGCTGACGACGGCATCGCGTTGAAATCACCACACAGAATCACTGGCCCCTGGCACTCGGCGTGGTTCAGCCACTCACTCCCCAGCAGGGCGTCAACCTGAACCCCGCGCTCACGCACGCTCAGCCCCAGATGGGTATTGATGATCTGAACCTCACACCCCCTGAATTCTACCGCCACCCACAGGGCTCCACGGGGCTCTCGTTGGATGTTGCCTTCCTGGCCGGGCAAGGGTCCCGCCCTTTTCAGACGTAGGGGCAATCGCGTCAGGATGGCGTCTCCGTACAACTCCTCTTCCAGGTGAATGGCCGGGTGAAAATGGAAGTCCATATCCAGATGGCGGGCAATCAGATGGGCCTGGTCCTTGCCAAAGCTGCGCGCCTTGCCCACATCCAGCTCCTGCAGCGCCACGATGTCCGGTTGAGCCTGGGCAATCACGCGGGCGATACGCCGGGTATCAACCTTGCCATCCATGCCGATACAGCTGTGGACGTTGTAGGTCATGACCCGCAAACCCTCCGCCTTCGGGGTATCCCACTGAAAAGTACCGACAGCCGCCTGAGGCCCCGCCCGCCCCAGGATACGCAACGCCGCCGCGCGCAGGTCCAGAGGGCGCAGGAAATTGTGGGGAGAGGCTGGCAGGGGTACGTCTCTGGGCAAGAGCGCAAAGCCGCCAGTTTCCTCCGGCGCCACACCGCCGTGCGCACCATTCTCGTGGGCAAACGTCAGCGACGGCGCACCATCACACCAACCCAGCAACACCAGGTCGCCCGCATCTTGGTGCCGACACAGTCGCACCAGGTCTTCACCCATCACCGCCACAAATGGATGCCCGGCACCAAGCAGCCGCGCACTGTCGTCAGGGAGCGACAACTCCCCCTGGGCGGTGCAGGCACTGACGCTCCCGGAGGCCGTCACGGTCAACACGGCGGGAACCTTGTGGGTATGCACCAGCTCATGGCTTAGCGCCATTCGCTCCCGGTCGCTCAGCGGCACGGGCGAATACGCATGCCCCACCGGGCCCGAGGCCGAGACCACCCAATGTTGCGCCGGAACCTCATCGCCGTTAATGCCCAACACAGAAAACCAATATTGGACACGTCGCCCCCCCAACATCCGCGCGCGATAACCCTGCTTACTGCCAACCGTCGACTTGAACTCGGCGCCTGCGTTCAGTGCCAGCACTTCGGCGGCCTGGGCCACAGCGTCTTTGAGGCTGTAGCCCTGCATCTCGTGATAGAGCGTAACGTCCGACTGGCCGTGATCGGAATACACCCATAGATCATAGTGGCGCCCCGGCGCATGATGGGCCGCATGCCACAACCGGGATATGGCATCGTCGATGCCTTTCAGAGTCCAGTGGGCAAACAGAGAGCCCGGACCACGTCGGTGAGACTGTTCGTCATACCCGAGAAAGTTGATATGAATCACCGGCAGACCACGGACGATATCAATCTTGCCACCAATCACACACAGCTCGCGCAGGATAATGGTAATGCCCACCCGCGCCGGTATGAATTTCAGCTCGGTGAGGATCTCCTGGCCCCGGATGACGCCGCGAACCACATCCACTATTGCCAGGCCCAGCTCGGTAAAGAACAGCACGACCATCCGCAAAAAACTGTAAAAGTTGACGCACAAAAACGTTACCAGAACCAGCGGATTGGCACTGCGCAAGGCCGGGCCCCACCCCACAGACGTCGCGCAGAAATGCGCCTCACTGGCGCCGCCGGTGTAGTTATCGGAGTAGGCGCTGCCCTCTTTCAACAACGGTTCGAACGCCCCACCCGCACAGCGCTCCTGAACCTTCGTTGCGGCGTCGGCGTCAAACATGCTGGCCCGTTTACCGGTGTCGCGATCGCGAAACGAAAATGCGGGTACCGCACCCTTAACGCCGTAAAACAGCTCGGCCTGAACCGCTGGCGTCGAAGACGGCAACCCGGAGTAGTGCCGGTGCACCCGGTAATGCTCGCGCCGCAGCAAACGCTGGAGGAAAGGTAATTCCCCTTTCGCCAGCGCCCTTTCAAACTGTCGCTGCGCGAGACCATCCACTTGCACCAGAATCAGGCCGGGCCGACTGGGCGAGCCCTCGGACACGGGCAACTTCAACAGTCTCGATAACCAGAGACTGCGGCTGAGGTTGCGACGCAACCGACGAAAGAAGACCTCCACCCGGCCGATCATGGTGCGACACCCGCCAGATGTTCATCGGTTCTGCGTTCTCTTTTACTCTCCTTTCGCAAGCATAAAGACATTCTCATCGGTTCCCGTCTCATCGGGGTAGAGCGACAGGTCATATCCTGCACTCGACCTAGAGGGAGTATAGCTGGAGGCCAGAGGTTGCGCAGGATCGGCAGGGGATTTATAGGGCGGCACAAAAAAGCCCGCTACAGATTGAGCGGGCTCTTAAGTCGTTGGATTACCGTCTATGCTTCGTTGGAAGGCGCCTCCAGCGCCTGGTAGGCCTTTTCCAGCTTTTTCAGTTGCTTCTTGCCAATACCGCCGAATACTTCCAGCGCCTGGCGCAGGCGGGCGCGGCTCATGTCCGGGCCGAGCAGGACCATGGCGTCCATGACCGAGAAGGAGGCGGTGGTGCCGGAGATGGCGACGAACAGGGGCGCGAGGAAGTCTTTGAGCTTGATTTCCAGGGCGTCGGCCAGGCTCTTGAGCTCGGCAAAGATGGCGTCGCGCTCCCAGGTGCGCAGGGCTTCCAGGCGCCAGAGGGCGAACTGCAGCACCTTCTTTTGATCCTCCAGCTCCAGCTTGTTGGGCGTGAAATGCGCCTCGGTCAGGGTCAGGTGGCTGCTGGCCAGGAAGCTCACCAGAGGCGCGAAGTCACCCAGTGTCTCCATGCGCGATTGGGCGTGGGGCAGGACTTTCATCAGCATGTCCCGGTTGTAGATCCAGGATTGCAGACGTTCGGCCAGCTGCTCGACGCTCAGGTCTTCGCGAATCCAGAGGCCGTTGAGCCAGGAGAGCTTTTCCACATCAAAGATCGGGCCACCGAGGGAGACGCGGTTGATATCGAAGTGTTCCTGCATGTCGGCCAGGGAGAATTTCTCCCGCTCATCGGGCATGGACCAGCCCATGCGGCCCAGGTAGTTGAGCACCGCCTCGGGCAGGTAGCCGGCGGCCTGGTAGTAGAGGATGCTGGTGGGGTTTTTGCGCTTGCTGAGCTTGGATTTGTCGGGGTTGCGCAGCAGCGGCAGGTGGCACAGCACCGGCGCCTCCCAGCCGAAGTATTCGTAGAGCCTGAGGTGCTTGGGGGCGGAGTTGATCCACTCCTCGCCACGAATCACGTGGGTGATGCCCATCAGGTGGTCGTCCACCACGTTGGCCAGGTGGTAGGTGGGCATGCCGTCACCTTTGAGCAGCACCTGCATGTCCACCTGGGACCAGTCGATGTCGATCTCGCCGCGCAGCATGTCCTGGACTTTGCAGGTGCCCTCTTCCGGCACTTTCATGCGGATGACGTAGGGGTCGCCGGCGTCCAGGCGCTGTTTGACCTCGGCCTCACTCAGTTTGAGGCCGCGGCCGTCGTATTTGGGGGTCTCGCCGCGGGCCTGCTGCTCCTGGCGCATTTCATCGAGCTCTTCGGCGGTGGCGAAGCAGTAAAAGGCATGGCCCTTCTCGACCAGCTCTTCGGCGTAGCCGCGATAGATGTCCATGCGCTCGCTCTGGCGGTAGGGGCCGTGCTCGCCGCCCACGTCCGGGCCTTCGTCCCACTCGATGCCGAGCCAGCGCAGGCTGTCCAGAATCGCCTGTTCGGACTCCGGGGTGCTGCGGGTCTGGTCGGTATCTTCGATGCGCAGCAGGAACTGGCCGCCGTGCTGGCGGGCGAAACAGAGGTTGAACAGGGCGATGTAGGCCGTGCCGACGTGTGGATCGCCGGTTGGCGAGGGGGCAATGCGGGTGCGAACGGTCATAAATTATTCATTCCCATTAATGGTAAGGCGTTTTCAACAAGGTTCTTTTAAATAAGGTACGGTCAATGATGTACGGTCAATCGTGCTGGCTACTCGGCGTTTGCCTGCAGGTGACGCAGGCGCTGCCAGACGCGCTCGGGCTCGATGGCACGCAGGCATTGGGCCTCGGGGCCGCCCGTGCGCTGACACTCGTTCCGGCGACAGGAGGCGCAGGAGATCCCCTCGGCAACCAGGTGCTCGCTGTGGCGGCCGGTGGCGCCAATCAGGCGCGGATCTGTGGGGCCGTAGACGGTCACGACCGGGCGATCGAGGCTGGCGGCGATATGCGCCAGGCCGGTGTCGTTGCACACGGCGCCAGCGCTGTCATTGAGAAGGCCCGCCAGCTCGGAGAGCGAGAGCCGGGGCAGAACCTGGACGCCCGCGCCGGCCGCCTCGGCCAGGCGGGTCGCCCTCGCCTGCTCATCCGGGCTGCCCCAGGGGAGCAACACCTGATAGCCATTCTGCGTCGCCTGTTGCAACAACTGCACCCAATGCTCCTCGGGCCAGCACTTGGTCTCCCAGCTGGCGTTGGTCACAAACACCAGATAGGGCGACTCGGGCCGATCGGACACCGAGGGCCAGGTTTGCTCCGACAGACCAAAATCCGGCGCCGTGTCCGGTTTGGGGTAACCCAGCGCCACGCTGAACAGCTCGCGCAGTCGCTCGACCGCCAGCTGGTCCCGGGAGACCCGGTATTGGCGCTGATAGGCCCAGTGCGCACCGTATTCACGCACCGAGCGCTTGTCGGGCCCGGCGCGGGTGCCGCGCGCCATCCGGGTGACCAGCCCGCTCTTCAGGCCGGACTGGGCGTCGATCACCAGGTCGTAGCGCTCCTCTCGGAGCGTGCGCCAGAAAAGGCGCAGATCCCCACGCCGGGCGGAGCTCAACAGCTGCTTGCGCCAGCGCCGATGGGCCGAGATCACCACACGCCGCACGGCCGGGTGCCACTGGGGGATTTCGGCGAAAGCCTCATCGACCACCCAGTCAAACTCGATGCCCGGCACCGCCTGCGCCGCATCGCTCAGGGCGGGCAAGGCTTGCACCAGGTCCCCCATTGAGCTGAGTTTGACGATCAGAACTTTCATAACAATCCAGGCGGTTGCGGCAAAAGATGGCATTGTATACCAACTCTGAAACCGGCAACACAGCCACCGGACAAAGTAAATTTGCACTCGGGGGATTCAGTCACGAGGCTTTTTTGTTAGTATTAGCGCCGTTATCCATCTTCAACCAAGGGGCATTCGATGCTGATTGAAGCACCCATCTCGCTGGGCGAGCTGGTCGACAAAATCACGATTCTGGAAATCAAGCAGGTCAAGATCAGTGATCCCGACAAGCTGCACAACGTAAAACACGAGCGGGACGTGTTGAGTCAGAAGCTTGACCAGCTGTTGAGCGACGATGACATACTCAAGCTCGAGCCCCTGAAAAAAGCATTGAAAGAGATCAACGAGTCGCTCTGGGTGATTGAAGACGACATCCGTGACTGTGAGCGGGACAAAGAGTTCGGTCAGCTTTTTATCGATCTGGCCCGTTCTGTCTACATTACCAATGATCGCCGCGCTGCGGTTAAAAAGGACATCAACCTGGCATTTGGCTCTGAACTGGTAGAAGAAAAGTCGTACCGAGACTACCAATAACCCGAGCCCACGCTGCTCAGGTCGACCGGGATTTCAGCCACCATGCATAGCCTGCTGATCAAGATGTCATCGATGGGAGATGTGTTCCACACCTTCCCCGCGCTTACTGACTTGCAGCGCTGCCGGCCGGACGTACGTATCGACTGGGTGGTGGAGGAGAATTTTGCCGAGATCGCCGCCTGGCACCCGGCCGTGAATCGCGTTATCCCGATCTCGCTGCGCCACTGGGTGAAACACCGCGGCAAAAGCGACCTTCAGCAGTTCAAAGCCTGGCGCAATGAGTTCCAGACCGAGCGCTACGATCTGGTGCTCGACGCCCAAGGCCTACTCAAAAGTGCGGTCATCGCCAAGCTCGCCAATACCGACAGCCGCCACGGCTACGATGGGGAGTCGGCGCGTGAATCCATCGCCAGCTGGTTTTACCAGGTCAAGCACCCCGTCCCCCAGCAACAGCACGCGGTGGAGCGCACCCGCCAGCTGTTTGCCGCCGCCTTTGACTACGAGCAACCCGACACCCTGCGCTTTGGCATCCAGGAGCATTTTGCCCACGTCAAAAAAGAGCCGAACCAGCTGGTGTTCATCATGGGGACCAGTTGGCTCACCAAGCTCTGGTCGCCCGAGGGCTGGGAGGAACTGACGCGTACGGCCGTGCGCGAGGGTTACCAGGTGGAGATGATCTGGGGCAGTGACGATGAGCGCGAGCTGGCCGACAATGTGATTGAGCAGGTGCCCGAAGCGACCCGGTCCATTGAGCGGCTGACGATCCCGCAGGTGGCGGAGAAACTGGTGGCGGCCACGGCGGTGGTCGGGCTGGATACCGGTTTTGCCCACCTGGCCGGCGCCCTGGAAACCCCGACGGTGGCCCTGTACGGCGCCACTTCGCCCGACAAAGTGGGCCTGATTGGCGATCACACCCGCAATGTGCAGTTGAGCCCGGCCCTCGATTGCATGCCCTGCCACAAGCGCGAGTGCCGCCTGTTGCCCGAGGGCAGTAACGACACACCACCCTGCCTCAGCGGCATTCACGCCTCGACTGTGTGGCGCCGCCTGCAGGAGGCAATGGCATGATGTCCCGCGCCGGCACGCCTGAAACACCGGGCACCATCGGGGTGGTCATTACCACCTATAACGCGCCGGCCTGGCTGCGCAAGGTGCTCTACGGCTATGAGGCCCAGACCGACCGTGATTTTCAGATCATCATCGCCGACGACGGCTCCGGCCCCGAAACCGAGACGCTGATCTGGGAGTTTCAGCAGCGCGGCCAGCTGTCGATCGAGCACGTCTGGCATCCGGATGCGGGCTTTCAGAAATGTGTGATTCTGAACAAGGCCATTGCCCAGACCCAGTGCGATTATCTGATTTTTACCGATGGCGACTGTATTCCCGAACCCGACTTTGTGGCGGTACATCGGCGCGAGGCCCGGCCGGGGCAGTTTCTGTCCGGGGGTTACATCAAACTGACTCTGCCAGTCTCCGAGGCAATTACCGAGGATGACATTGCCAGCGGCATCATTTTCGGGCGGGACTGGCTGACCCGACAGGGGCAGCCGGACAACCACAAGCTGTGGAAGCTGATCAAAAACCCTCTATTCAAGCGCACCATGAACCGGCTCACCCCCACGGGGGCCACCTGGAACGGCATGAACAGCTCGACCTGGACCGAGGCAATTCGGGCGGTGAACGGCTTTAACGAGGATATGCAGTACGGCGGGCTCGATCGGGAGCTGGGGGAGCGGTTGATCAATTACGGCCTCAAGCCCAGGCAGATCCGCTACAGCACCTCGTGCCTGCACCTGGATCATCCCCGGGGTTATGACAACCCGGAAACCTGGGCCAGGAACCGGGCGATCCGCGCTGAAGTGAAGCGTACCCGACGCTACTGGACACCCAACGGGATCGCCAAGGCTCCCGAAGGAGCCGGCAAGGTAGAGTAGTCAATCGACTACTCGTCGTTGGCGGGTTTGACGAACTTCAGCGTCATGCGGTCACTTTCACCAATGGCTTCGAACTCGCCCTTGCGCTCTTCACCCAGCGCCAGGCTCGGCGGCAGAGTCCAGACCCCTTCCGGATGGTCGCGGGTATCTTTCGGGTTAGCATTGAGATTACTGCGCTCCTCCAGACTCAGACCGGCCGCTTCGGCCAAGGCAATCACCTCTTCTTCAGAGACATAGCCGGTTTTGGCGGTTTCTTCCGCTGAGGAGCCATCGTCGGCGCGGTGCTGAACCACACCCAATACACCACCGGGCTTCAACACGTCGGCAAAGGCCTTGAACATGGCTTCGGCCTGGCCACCATTGACCCAGTTGTGCACATTGCGGAAAGTCAGCACCTTGTCGGCCGATCCGGGCTCACCGAGTACCGGTTCGCTCGGGTCGTAGAATTGCACTTCGGCATTTCCGAAGAGCGCATCCTGGGCCTCAACGCGCTGCTCGATCTGCTTGGCCTGATCGACCACGTAGGAGGGCATATCATCCAGCGAGGGATCCGGATGGGCGGCAATGTACTGACCTTCCTCGTTGACAAAAGGCGCAATCACTTCCATATACCAGCCCCCACCGGGATTGATCTCGATGACGGTATCGGTCGGGGATAACCCGAAAAAGAACAGCGTGGCCTCGGGATTACGGTACAGGTCGCGCGCCCGATTTTCCTCACTGCGATGATCGCCTGCCAGAATATCGGCCAGCGAACCCTCGCGAAAGGGAGCCTCTTCAGCGGACGCTGAGCTGGCCTGCGCGGAGGACTCGGACGCGGCGGCCTGCTCCTCGGCCGGTTCTTCTTCGGACTGGCACGCCACAAGTGCGGTGCCGGCCAGGATTAATGCCATTGCTTTGAGCTTGAACATATCCACCTCCATTGGTGTGTTTTCAGATGTTGATACCAAAATGATCACACAACGTCTGCCATGTTTCCCGATTGCCATCCTGGCGGACGTTGGTTTTCTTGAGCGATACTTTCTGCGAGCCGCCAATGGGTGTCGGCTTCCGGCCGGGGTCGCGGGAGCGCCGGGTGACGGTACCGCGCAAATGCGCCATCGCCTTGAACCACAGATCATCGGCACGCGGCGTCAGTGCCAGAAACTGCTCCCGATCATCCACCCGGGGGTCGAGCGATTCCGGGGGAAACAGCACCCCACCGTAACCAATGGGCATCAGGTTGGGCGCGCTCACGCCCGGCTCCAGCGCCGTGGGCCACTGCTTGTAGGGCAGCAGTTCACCGGCCGCGTCCCGGGTAATGTAGCGACATTCGTGCGCGATTACCGCATCCGGAAACGGCTCATGATCGGCATACAATCGCTGCAACCAGGAATCATCGTACATCAGATCATCATCACAGGTGACGATTGTTTTACCCGGAAAGGCGGCCCGGGCGTGCACCAGCTTTCGGTGCGGGCAATCCATATCGGCAAACCGGATGCTGAACAGCGGGCCCTCCAGGCGGGTCAGTGCCGCCGGCAGCTGGCCGCGCAACCGCTCATTCAACCACAGGACCACCAGCTCGGGTTTGCGCCGCTGGGCGAGCAGGCTGCGAATGGTCAGGTGGATGATGGGCAGCCGCGACGGGATCGACGTCAGGGAGACGATCACCGGTATGGGGTCATCGGTGTGTTGATGCAGCGGCCCGAGGCGCAACCACTTCAATCGCAGCGCTGTCAGCAGCGAGCCGGGAATCTCTTTCAATTTCATAATATTCGCAATTTATTAGTTGCAAAAGATCAGGACCAGCGCTGGGCAGCTTGCTGGTCTTTGGTGTGAGCCTCAACCCACTGGGGGCCGTCATGGGTATCTTCGCGCTTCCAGAAGGGGGCGCGGGTTTTCAGGTAGTCCATTATAAACTGGGCCGCCTCGAAAGAGGCCTCGCGGTGGTGACTGGTGACTCCAACGAAGACAATCTCTTCCCCGAGGTGCAGCGTTCCGACCCGGTGAATCACCTGCACCCGATCCAGCGACCAGCGCTCGCGCGCCTGGGCTTCAATCTGCTCCAGGGCTTTTTCGGTCATGCCCGGGTAGTGCTCCAGTGTCATGCCACTGACCGAGCGGCCATCGTTGCGCTCGCGCACCCGGCCGACAAAAAAGACCGCTGCACCGGCGCCGGTGTCACCCTCGGTCAGGGCCTGATATTCCCGGCCCACATCAAACGCTTCGGTCTGTACTGAGATCACATCAGCCTCCGGTTACCGGTGGCATGAACGCCACTTCATCGCCCTCGCCCACCGGGTGCGCCGATTTGACCAGGGATTGATTCACGGCGATCAGCAGCCCCTCCTGGCTGAGCGGTTCGCGCCAGTCCGGGTGCTCAGCGATCAGGCGCTCGCACAGTTTACCGACATTGTCGTTTTCAACCGCTTCCATTTCGAGCGCATCACAACCCAGCTGGTCGCGCAGGCGGGCAAAAAACAGAATCTGAATCATATCCGGTCCTCCCCGATGGCGTCGCGCCCGCGGACGTAGTGGCCCCGACGGCCACCGGCTTTTTCCAGCAGGCAGATGTTTTCAATCACCATGCCCATATCCACGGCTTTGCACATATCGTAAATGGTCAGTGCCGCCACGCTGGCCGCGGTGAGCGCTTCCATCTCCACGCCGGTCTGGCCGGTGAGCTTGCACCAGGTTTCAATGGCCACGCCGCAGGGGTCGTCCTGCAGCTCAAACTCCACGGCGACTTTACTCAGCGCCAGTGGGTGGCACAGGGGGATCAGGTCGGAGGATTTTTTCGCGGCCTGGATGCCCGCGATGCGGGCCACGGCGAGCACGTCGCCCTTTTTAAGACCATTCTCCCGGATCAGCGCCAGTGTGGCCGGTTGCATGCGGATGAAGGCCCCCGCGCGCGCTTCGCGCACGGTGGCGTCTTTTTCCGATACATCGACCATACTGGCGCGACCCTGGGGGTCGGTGTGGGTCAAACTCATAAGACAGTTGCCATGGTTATTGAACAGTCTGAATCATACCCAAAAAAAACGCCTACCGTGAGGGGGTAGGCGTTTAGGGGTAGTTAATCCGACTTACTTGTCGGCCAGTTTGCGAAGCACGTATTTCAGAATGCCGCCGTTCTGGAAGTAGGCAAACTCGTTGGGCGTGTCAATCCGCACTTTCACTTCAAAGGTTTTCTCTTCACCCTTGTCGTTTTTGGCGGTGACCGTCAGCGTTTTGCTGTCTTTCTCCACAGCGGGAATGCTGAAGTGTTCCTCGCCGGTCAGCCCCAGCGACTCGACCGAATCGCCCTCTTTGAACTGAAGCGGCAGGATACCCATGCCTACCAGGTTGGAACGGTGGATACGCTCGTAACTTTCGGCGATGGCGGCGCGCACACCCAAGAGCGCCGGGCCTTTCGCCGCCCAGTCGCGTGAGGAGCCGGAGCCGTACTCTTTACCGGCCAATACCACCAGCGGGGTGTCGTCTTTGCGATAGCGCTCCGCTGCATCAAAGATGCTGATCACGTCACCTTTGGGCAGATAGGTGGTCCAGCTGCCCTCGGTGCCGGGCGCCATCTGGTTTTTGAGGCGCACGTTGGCAAAGGTGCCGCGCATCATCACCTCGTGGTTACCGCGGCGAGAGCCGTAAGAGTTGAAGTCCGCCGGCTCCACGCCCTGCTCCTGCAGGTAGCGGCCCGCCGGGCTGTCCGGCATGATCGCCCCGGCCGGTGAAATGTGGTCGGTGGTGATGCTGTCGCCCACCTTGACCAGGCAGCGCGCGCCTTCAATCGGTTCGATCTCTCCCGCTTTCGCGCTCATGCCATCAAAGAACGGCGGCTTGCGCACATAGCTGGAATCGGGCCAGGCGTACAGCTGGCTCTCTTCCACCGGCAGTGATTTCCAGCTCTCATCGCCGCTGAAGACATCCGAATACTTCTCGGAGAACATCTCCGGATCCAGATTGTCGGTGATGGCCTTCTGGATGTCCTCGGTGGACGGCCAGACGTCTTTGAGATAGACCGGCTTGTTGTCCTTGTCATAACCGAGCGGTTCTTTCTGCAGGTCAATATCCATGGTGCCCGCCAGCGCATAGGCCACGACCAGCGGTGGTGAGGCCAGGTAGTTGGTGCGCACATCCGGGTGGATGCGACCCTCGAAGTTGCGGTTGCCCGACAGGACCGAGGACACGGTCAGATCACCCTCTCTGATGCCCTCATGAATCTCTTTGGGCAGCGGCCCGGAGTTACCGATACAGGTGGTGCAACCATAGCCCACCAGATAGAAGCCCAGGCCTTCGAGCTCATCCATCAGGTTGGCTTTCTCCAGATAGTCGGTCACCACCTTGGAGCCGGGTGCCAGGCTGGTTTTCACCCAGGGTTTGGTGGTCAGGCCCAGCTCCCGCGCGCGTTTGGCCAGCAGGCCGGCGGCCATCAGCACGGCCGGGTTGGAGGTGTTGGTGCAACTGGTAATGGCGGCGATGACCACAGCACCGTGTTTGAGCATGAAGTCTTCGCCGTTGTAGTTGACTTCCACCGCGCCCTGGTCGGCCAGCGGCACGCTGCCCACGGCAGCCGCGCCACCCTCGGCGGCAAAATTAGCCTCGGTGGAGGCGATGGTATTCTGGTGCTCACTGGCTTTCTCATCCAGGAGCTGGTGAAACGCGCTCTTGCTTTCACGCAGCGAGATGCGATCCTGAGGCCGTTTGGGCCCGGCAATACAGGGCTCGACCGTGCTCAGGTCCAGCTCCAGCACTTCGCTGTACTCGGCGTCGGGGCTGTCATCATCGTGCCAGAGACCCATGGCCTTCATATAGGATTCGACCAGCTCGACCTGCTCACTGGAACGGCCGGTGAATTTCAGGTAATCCACGGTCTGCCGGTCAACCGGGAAGATGGCACAGGTGGCACCGTATTCGGGTGACATGTTGCCGATGGTAGCCCGATCCGCCAGGGTCAGATGTTTCAGACCGGGGCCAAAGAATTCCACAAACTTGCCCACGACACCGAGTTTGCGCAGCATCTGGGTCACGGTCAGCACCAGATCGGTAGCGGTGGCCCCCTCGGGCAGCTCCCCGGTCACCCGGAAGCCCACCACCTGGGGAATCAGCATGGAAATCGGCTGGCCCAGCATGGCCGCCTCGGCTTCAATACCGCCCACGCCCCAGCCGAGCACGCCCAGGCCGTTGATCATGGTGGTGTGGGAGTCGGTGCCCACCAGGGTATCGGGGTAGGCTTCGAGTTTGCCGTCCACCTCGCGGGTGAACACACTGCGCGCCAGGTACTCCAGGTTCACCTGGTGCACAATACCGGTGCCGGGCGGCACCACCTTGAAGTTGTCAAAGGCCTTCTGGCCCCAGCGCAGGAATTGGTAGCGCTCGCGGTTGCGCTCGACTTCAAGCGCGGTGTTCTTCTTGAATGAGTCCTCACCGCCGAAGTAATCCACCATGACCGAGTGGTCGATGACCAGCTCTACCGGCGAGAGCGGATTGATCTGCTCGGGCTTGCCGCCCAGGCTTTTCACTGCATCGCGCATGGCCGCCAGGTCGACGATGGCCGGCACGCCGGTGAAATCCTGCAACACGACCCGCGCGGGCACAAAGGCAATCTCCTGCGAGGGCTGGGCCTTGGGGTCCCAGCTCGCCAGCGCCTCGATGTCCTCTTTACTGACCAGGCCGGTGTTTTCGTTGCGCAGCAGATTCTCCAGAAGAATCTTCAGTGAGAAGGGCAGCTTGTCGACTGAGAACTTCTCCTGAACCTGGGTAAAGGGATAGTAGCGATAGTCTTTTCCGCCGACGGACAGGGTGTCGACGGCTTGATAGGAGTCTGCCATAAGTGCCTCACGGTTTGCTGAAGTTAATCCATCAATAATGTAGAGATTAGGCCAAGGCGGCCTGAGATGCCAGCCCCGGCACATTGGGCGGGGCTGGCGTATCGACTGGTTTCGACCGAGTGTGTGGTGCCGCTACTGTTCGGCGACAAAAGGGCTTTATAATCAGGATATGGGGCCTTAAGCTGGTAATCCAAGCCCGAAGCCGCTATTGAGTATACACAGGAGAAGCGCCATGTCGCAGCCACCCCTCTTTCGCCGCTGGCCCCCGCGTAACAAGGAGTTGATTCAACTTTACTCCATGAACACGCCCAATGGCATCAAAGTCGCGCTCGCGCTCGAAGAAATGCGGGTCCCCTATGAGGCCCATACGATTGACATTACCAGGGGCGATCAGCACCGACCCGAGTTCCTCTGGATCAACCCCAACGGCAAGATTCCGGCGCTGTACGACCCGGAGGGCCCGGACGGGCACCCTGTCAGCCTGATGGAGTCAGCCGCCATCCTCCTCTATCTGGCGGAAAAAACGGGGGAGTACATCCCGCTGGACCCCGAGGGCAAAAGCGCCTGTCTGCAGTGGCTGTTTTTCCAGATGGGCCACATTGGCCCGATGTTCGGGCAGTTCGGGCACTTCTACCTGTTTGCCCGGGACAAGTGCGATCATCCCTACCCGCTCAAGCGCTATACCGACGAGACTCGCCGTCTGCTCGGCGTGCTTGAGCAACACCTGGCCCACCACGAATTCATGCTCGGCGGCAGCTACAGTATCGCCGACATGGCCATCTGCCCCTGGGTGGACTGCCTGGAGACGTTCTACCAGGCAGGCGACCACCTGGAGTTGGATGACTTTCCGCAGGTGAACGGTTGGCTGGAGCGCTGCACCCAACGCCCCAACTACCGCATTGCCAGCCAGGTCTGTAGTCCCAGCAAGCAATAGCGACCCGGATTAAGCCGCGACAGGCTTAAAACTTATAAACGATGTTGGCGTAGGTGGTGGTATCGGTTTTTTCCTTACCCGGTGCGACTTCGGTATCGGTTGAGAGGTTGAAGCCCACTTTCATCTGCATGGAGCTGTTGATCCGGGCGCTCAATGACGTGTCGGACACGGTACGGGTGTTGTCCTGACCGGATTCAACGCTGAGCACCTGCTTGAATTCAGCGTTGTCGGATAGCTGCCATTCGTACTGGGCCGCGCCCCGGATGATGGCGCCGTCTTCGCTCTCGCTGGTGCCATCTTCAAATTCCTGCTCCGCCCAGAAATAACCCGGACCGAGCTCGACGTCCAGCTGCATGGTCTCGGCGTCGTACAGCCGCGCGCCATAACCGACCGCGATCGTGCTGTAGGTGCTGTAAGCGCCGAACTCATCGTCGGTGTGCGAACCGAACACGAAGAGGTTGGTGTTCTCACGGGCGAGTTTGTAGGCGCTCTTGACCGAGGCGGAGAACTTCTCGGCCGTTGTTTCGGTCTCCGTCGAGCCATCCGGCTGGGTGATCTCGTCTTCCTGGAACAGGGTGCTGAACACGTACTGGTTTTTCCAGCGACGCAGCTCATGAGTCGCATCGACTTTGCCCTGAAAGCTGGTGGATTCGGTGTTACCGGAGGTCGCAATGGCACCCAGCTCTGCTGTCGCTTTCCAGCGCTTGTCCTCGCCCTCTTCCTGGGCCATTACCGGGGTGGCCAGAGCCGCAGCGGCAATACCGGCGGCCAATGCAGTCACTCGTGTCAGCATAGTGGGATCTATTCTCCAAAAAATGAAAAAGCGTCACTATACACCACAAAAGTCCGTTTTTCGCCAACCCCCAAAGGGTGTTACAATAGGCCTTTTACGCTAAAGGCCAGTATGTCTGCGTTTGATCGCGCTCACCTGAATCGACGTTTTTGCGCCGCTCCCATGATGGATTGGTCAGATACCCACTGTCGGTATTTCTGGCGCCTGATGAGCCAGCAGACCCTGATGTACACGGAAATGGTCACCACCGGCGCCCTGATCTACGGCGACCGGGCCAGGCACCTCGATTACCATCCCGCCGAACACCCACTCGCCCTGCAGCTTGGCGGCAGCAATCCTGCCGAATTGGCCGAATGCGCCAAAATGGCGCAGGACTGGGGCTACGATGAGGTCAACCTCAACTGTGGCTGCCCCAGCGACCGGGTACAGAACAACAAGATTGGCGCCTGCCTGATGACCGAACCGGAGCTAGTGGCCGAATGCGTCGACGCCATGAATCACGCGGTGAGCATCCCGGTGACCGTCAAGAACCGCATCGGGGTGGACGACATGGATGCCTACGAAGGCCTCTCACATTTCGTGGATACCGTCGCCCAGGCGGGCTGCAAAACCTTTATCGTGCACGCACGCAAGGCCTGGCTGAAGGGTCTGAGTCCCAAGGAAAACCGCAACGTGCCGCCACTGGACTACGAGCGGGTACAGGCACTGAAGCGGGAGCACCCCGAGTTAGAAATCATCGTCAATGGTGGCATCACCACCCTGGAGCAGACCCGGACGCTACTTGAGGACCTGGATGGCGTCATGATCGGGCGGGAGATTTACACCAATCCCTACCTGTTGGCGGAGGTCGACCAGACACTGTTCAATCAGCAGAAGCCGCCACTCAGCCGGGCCGAGATACTGGATGCCTTTACTGACTATGTTGGAACCCAGCTGGCCGCTGGCGTGTCCCTGAAGTATATGACCCGACATATTCTGGGCCTGTATCATGGTCAGCCCGGCGGACGGCAATTTCGCCGGGTGATCAGCGAACGGGCCCACAAACCGGGTGCGGGGCTGGAAGTGCTGGCCGCCGCACGGGAAGCGGTCGACCCGGACCGCTACCGCGAGCCCGCGCCAGCCCAGACGCTGGTCGGCTGAACCGACAATAAGCCGCCCGACGCAAACGGGTGGCACTCTGGAGAGGCGAAAGCCCAGACTTCAAGCAGGACGCTATTTGTATTACAATACGGACAACAAAAGCACCAACGTGGCTCAGTCGACGCTTCCGTCGGCAATAGCGGGCAAAACAGACGCTCGTCGAGTCACACACGATTGACACAACACATTCACTCAACAAGCAAATAGGACGGGATAACAGTGACTACGAAACTCGAACAGCTGAAGAAAATGACCGATGTGGTCGCGGACACCGGTGAAATCTCTGCGATTAAAAAGTATCAGCCCCAGGATGCGACCACCAACCCATCGCTGCTGCTGAAGGCCGCGCAGATCCCCGAGTACGCCGAGCTGGTCGACGCGTCCATCGCTGCGGGTAAGAAAGAAGGCGGCACCGAAGCCGAGCAGATCAGCTACGCCGCTGACCACCTGGCCGTTGCCGTGGGTTGCGAAGTGCTGAAGCTGATCCCGGGCAAGATCTCCACTGAAGTGGATGCACGCCTGTCGTTTGACACCAAGGCCAGCATCGAGAAGGCACACCACCTGATCGATCTTTACGAGAAAAGTGGCGTCGACAAGTCGCGCGTCCTGATCAAGCTGGCTTCCACCTGGGAAGGCATTCGCGCCGCTGAAGTTCTGCAGAAAGAAGGCATCAACTGTAACCTGACGCTGCTGTTCAGCTTCACCCAGGCCGCCGCCTGTGCCGAAGCGGGTGTGTACCTGATTTCTCCCTTCGTGGGCCGTATTCTGGACTGGTACAAGAAAGACACCGGCAAGAGCGAATACGCCTCGGAAGAAGATCCCGGTGTACTGTCCGTGCGTCACATCTACAACTTCTACAAGCAGCACGGCTACGACACAGTCGTCATGGGTGCCAGCTTCCGCAACATGGGTGAAATCGAAGCCCTGGCCGGTTGTGACCGCCTGACCATCAGCCCGCAGCTGCTGGAAGAGCTGAGCAATGACACCGGCACTCTGGAGCGCAAGCTGAACCCGGAAGACACCGGCGAAGCCATTGCCAAGCCTAACGACAACGAGTCCAGCTTCCGCTTTGCGCTGAACGACAACCCCATGGCCACCGAGAAACTGGCCGAAGGCATCCGCAAGTTTGCGGAAGACCAGGTGAAGCTGGAAGATCTGTTGAAGTCTCGTGCTTAATAAAATCACGCAGTTTATTGAGCAGCACCTGCAACCGGAAGACAACGCGCCCGCGTTGTCTTTCGAGCAGAAGCAGTTGGCGGTAGCCGCCCTCCTCATAGAGGTGGGCACCGCCGACCGTTTGCTGGACGAGACCGAACTCGCCACCCTGCGCACCATTCTGGAACGCAAATTCAACCTCGACCCGGAGCGCCTCAATGAGTTGAGCGAGCTGGCCCACGAGGAACAGAATGATGCGACCTCTCTGCACCAGTTCACCCACCAGGTCAACCAGGCCTGCAGCGCCGAAGAGAAGTACGAACTGATCAAGGCAATGTGGGAAGTGGCTTACGCCGACGGCGAACTGGACAAGTACGAAGAGGCGTTAATCCGCCAGGTGTCCGAGCTGATCCATGTGTCGCATTCCATGTTCATTCATGCGCGCAACTCGGTGCGGGATGGGACTGTGTAGGTAGCGGTTGGGTTGCGGCGGATGCGCTTGACGCTTATCCGCCCTACGGATAGCACTGTAGGTCGCGTAGGGCGGATAAGCCTAAGGCGCATCCGCCACAACCCAACACAAAAAAAGGCGAGCCAGTTGGCTCGCCTTTTTTTGTACCTGAACCTACCGCTTACAGCGTAGGCTCATCCGGCTCTGGTGCGGGCTCGGGCTCAGTGCGACGAGAACCCAGCTCCTGCTCGATCTCGTCCTCGAGCGACTTGTTGATCCGGTAGAAGAACAACAGGCCACAGGCAATCAGGAACGGAACCGCAGCGTAAACACTCATGGTGAGCTTGATGCCCAGAATGGATTCGGCTGTCTGCTCGGCCACACCGGCTTCATACCCATAGGCCGCCAGGAAGGTCACCACCAGGGTGCCGCCCAGCGTCAAGCCACCTTTCAGGCCCAGAATCATGGCCGAGAAGATGATGCCGGTAGCACGGCGGTAGTTGCGCCACTCGGAGTAGTCCGCGACATCGGCGGTCATGGCCCAGAGCAGGGGAATGGTCACGCCGTAGAAAAAGCCGTGCAGAATCTGTAAGAAGAACATCAAGCCGATGGATTCGCGGGGGACCCCCATGAACGCGATCAGCGGCAGTGCCGACAGGAAAAGAAATATCCCGAACACGTTGCGCTTGCCAAAACGATCAGCCAGAGGCCGGGCGAAACCGATACCGACAATCATCATGATGATGCCCGCACCGTTAAACAGCGCGAATGCCGAGGCGTCGGGGTCTTCCGGCCATTGGAAGTTGGGCCAAATATCCTGGATTCCGGCGATCAGACCGGTAAAGCCGATACCGCTCAGGAATTGGGTAATCGCCACCTGGCTGGCATAGTACTTGAAGTAATACACATAGGTGCCGCCCTTCAAGGCCAGGTTGGTGAATACCAGGATCGTGACACATAGCAGAATGACCCAGGGAATATTACGTAGCAACAGATCGCCCAGGTCCTGGCGAATGGTGCTTGTCTCGCCGGGTTTTTCAATCACCCGCTCTCGAGTGGTGAAAAAGGTGATAAGAAAGAAGATCACACCGACGATGGCAAAGATCGTCATGATCTTTTCAAAACCGACCGCCTCATCGCCGTCACCCAGTATCAGCACGATCGGGCGCAGCAGCACCTGAACGGTGAACTGGGCCACCATCACCGCCACAAAGCGGTAACTGGACAGGCTGTTGCGTTGGGACATGTTGCCGGTCAGAACACCGCTGAGCGACGAGTACGGCAGATTGTTGGCGGTATAGAGGGTCACCAGCGCGAGGTAAGTGGCAAAGGCATACACCACTTTCATCTCATAGCTGACATCGGGCGTGGTGAAGGTCAGCAACACCATCACACCAAATGGCACCGACGTCCATAGAATCCAGGGACGATAGCGGCCCCAGCGAGTGCGGGTCCGGTCGGCGATGACGCCCATCACAGGAGCAAACAATACACCACCGAGGATGCCACAGGTGGCAATCACCCACTGGGCGGTGCTGGGTTCGAGCTTATAGACATCCGTATAGTAGTAGGCGATGAACGTCACCATGGTCTGGAACACCAGGTTCGCCGCCAGGTCGCCCAGGCTATAGCCTACCTTCTCTCTGATTGTGAGTACTTGCGACTGATTATTCATAGCGCTCAGGATCTTATTGTTGAGTCGTTAACATTCAAGAAAGGCCATCCGCCTCCCTCACGTCACCAGCGTAGCCCGGAATTGTAGCTGACTCCGCCGACTTACGCCCTACCCTTGTGTCGCCGGAGCCAGCGTATATAGTTAATCTTACTATAAGCTTGGCAGTATAAACCGATATTCCCGCCCTCGGCAAACCAAAGACCAGGCCTGACGTATCTTTACCCTCCGGGCAGCCCCCGCCGGGCGGCTATGCGGCTGATTCAGCAATTGCTCGCCGAGGCTGCAATTGCTACCATAACAGCCCTTTGACGGTCGCCTCCGAGGCGGCCGTTCACGCCCCATATTCCGGTTTCAGCAACTTCACACGAGCCTTTCTATGTCCGCCGATTTCCGCTCCGCGCCCCTGGCGCAACTGGCCTACCCTGACGAGTTCATCCACCGCCACATCGGCCCCGACCAGGCCGAGTCGCAGGCCATGCTGGAGACTCTGTCGCTGGACTCGCTGGAGCAGCTGCTGGACAAGACCCTGCCCGAGGCCATCCGCCAGCGCGAACCCCTGGCGCTGGGCGAGCCCACCACCGAGCATGAGGCACTGGCGGAGCTGAAGGCCATCGCCGGGAAAAACCGGCTGTACAAAAGCTACATCGGCATGGGCTACTACAACACCTTTGTGCCCCCGGTCATCCAGCGCAATGTGCTGGAAAACCCGGGCTGGTACACCGCCTACACACCCTATCAGCCGGAAATCTCCCAGGGCCGCCTGGAGGCGCTGCTGAACTTCCAGCAGATGATCATGGACCTGACCGGCATGGAGCTGGCCAACGCCTCCATGTTGGACGAGGGCACCGCGGCGGCCGAAGCCATGGCCATGTGCAAGCGCCAGAACAAAAAGAACAAGTCTAACTGCTTTTTCGTCGACGAGGACACCCACCCGCAGACGCTGGCGGTGCTGCAGACCCGGGCCGAGCACTTCGGCTTTGACATCGCCACTGGCTCCGCCGAGGAGCTGCCAGGCACGGAGTGCTTCGGCGCCCTGCTGAGCTACCCCGGCTCCACCGGTCAGCTGCACGACCTGACCGACATCATCACCCGGGCGCACGAACAGAACACCCTGATCACCGTCGCCAGCGACCTCATGGCCCTGATGCTGCTCAAATCACCGGGCGATATGGGCGCCGACGTGGTCGTGGGCACTAACCAACGCTTTGGCATTCCCATGGGCTTTGGCGGCCCTCACGCCGCCTTCTTCGCCTTTCGCGACGCCTACAAGCGCTCCGCGCCCGGCCGGATTATCGGCGTTTCGGTCGACAGCCGGGGCAAAACCGCCCTGCGCATGGCCATGCAGACCCGCGAGCAGCACATCCGCCGGGAGAAAGCCAACTCCAACATCTGTACCTCCCAGGTGCTGCTGGCGGTGATGAGCAGCTGCTACGCCGTGTATCACGGCCCCGAGGGCCTGCGCCGTATTGCCGAGCGCATTCATCGCCTGGCGACCCTGACCGCCGAGGGCCTCAAGGACAAGGGCTTCGAGCTGCGCAACGAGACCTACTTCGACACGGTCGTGGTCGAGCTCGGCAGCGAGAAAAAGCAGCAGGGCCTGTATCAGGCCGCCCTCACCCACGAGATCAACCTGCGCAAGGTGGGCGATACTGCCCTGGGCTTGAGCCTGGATGAAACCACGACCCTGGAAGACGTGCACCTGCTGCTGAACACCTTCTGCGCCGGCGACCACGCCCTGAACCTGGACAAGCTGGATTTTGAAATCTCCGCCCACAACCGCCCCGCCGGCATTCCGAGCGTACTGGAGCGTCAGGACGCGGTCCTGACCCACCCGGTGTTCAACCGCTACCACAGCGAAACCGAGATGCTGCGCTACCTGCGCCGCCTGGAGGGCCGGGACATTGCGCTCAACCAGTCCATGATCCCGCTGGGCTCCTGCACCATGAAACTCAACGCAACGGCGGAGATGATCCCGGTCACCTGGCCCGAATTCGGCCAGCTGCACCCCTTCGCGCCCAAGGAACAGACCCAGGGTTATCAGCAGCTGTTTGACGAGCTGCAACAGATGCTCAAGGCCTGCACCGGCTACGACGCCATCAGCCTGCAGCCCAATGCCGGCTCCCAGGGTGAGTACGCCGGACTGGTGGCCATCAAAAAGTACTTCGAAAGCCGGGGCGAGACCGAGCGGGATCTGTGCCTGATCCCCGCCTCCGCACACGGCACCAACCCCGCCTCCGCCCAGATGGCGGGCATGGGCGTCAAGGTGGTCAACTGCGACAAAGACGGCAACGTCGATCTGGCCGACCTGCGCAAAAAAATCGAGGAATTCGGCACCCGCATCGCCGCGATCATGATCACCTACCCGTCCACTCACGGGGTGTTTGAAGAAGGGGTCACCGAGCTGTGCGAGCTGATCCACGGCATCGGCGCCCAGGTGTACATCGACGGCGCCAACATGAACGCCCTGGTGGGTCTGGCCGCCTTTGGGCAGTTCGGGGGCGATGTCTCGCACCTGAACCTGCACAAAACCTTCTGCATTCCCCACGGCGGCGGCGGCCCGGGCATGGGCCCCATCGGCGTGGCCGAACATCTGGCACCCTTCCTGCCCGGCCACCCGGTGCGCAGCGTGCCCGACACCAGCCCGGCCAACGGCACCATCAGCGCCGCCCCCTGGGGCTCGGCCAGCATCCTGCCGATCAGCTGGATGTACATCAAAATGATGGGCAAGAACGGCATGCGCCAGGCCAGCGAAATCGCCATCCTGAACGCCAACTACGTGGCCGCGAAGCTCGCCGACCACTACCCCATTCTGTACAAAGGCAAAAACGGCACCATCGCCCACGAATGCCTGCTGGATCTGCGCCCCATGAAAGACGGCAGCGGCGTGACCGAAGAAGACATCGCCAAGCGCCTGATGGACTTCGGCTTCCACGCGCCCACGATGTCCTTCCCGGTGCCCGGCACGCTCATGATTGAGCCGACCGAATCCGAGTCCAAAGAAGAGCTGGACCGCTTCATCGAAGCCATGATCACCATCCGCAAGGAAATCGCCCAGATCGAAAGCGGCGAATACAGCCTGGAGCAGAGCCCGCTGCGCAACGCTCCGCATACCCAGGACGATATGATGGATGAGAATTGGGAGCGCCCCTACAGCCGCAACACCGCCTCACGTCCGGCGGCGTGGTTGAAGGAGCACAAGGTTTGGCCGACGGTCAATCGGATTGATAATGTGTTCGGGGACCGGAATTTGGTGTGTTCTTGCCCGAGCATAGACAACTACAGGGATTAGTTGAACTGATTGTCGATGGACAATAAAGTTTGAGACTCAACAATAAGGTTTGAGACTGCAATAAAGTTTGAGACTAGATAATCATGCGCGGCATTACTCAGGGAAGAGTGAGCTAAAACCGAGCCGGAAAGAGAAATATCATTTAATATCAAAGGGTTATAAGTTCGCCCAAATATCTGACTTATCCTTTTCATCTCATAAACTTTGAAAGTTTGGCGAGCTTCATGCTCACAACGCACTTGAAAAGCCCGAATCTAGCTAAAACTAGGTAATCCCCCCTGCCCCCTCATTCCCACGCCGCAGACTTTGTATGTGTTGTGGCTTTTCGAGAGACTAGACTAGATGGACTGGCTGCAGAGCACCTTTTTGAGGTATCAGCTGACGGTTTTGACCGGAAGCTCTCTCATTCCAACTGATTGAACTGGTTCGCCTGCTACTTCCACCGTTTCCCGCAAGGTTATCGGCTGTTAATAGTGTTGATCCGAGGCTTGATCGTGCGCGACTATTGTAGACAGTTGACTATTGTGGCATTCTGTAAGCTCTTTTCTAAGGCAGAGCCTCCGGTAAAACTATCAATTTCACACTAATAAAGGACAAAAAAATGACCCTAAAGCCCTTAGTCTACGCCGTGGCGGTTACGGCCGCCCTGACCAGTGCCTGCAGCCAGCATGCCCATAACCCTGAGGTCCATGGCTCTGGGGAAAGCCCTGCCGCCCAACTGGCCCCCCGGCAGCTACCCGCCACTATTGTGGATTTCGCCATTGCCAGTGAGCGCGGCTGGCTAGAGCCGGAGCAGGCCGAGATCAGCGCCGCCGATAACGGCCGCTCGCAAGCCCTCAATATACGCTTTCCCGCCTCGGTCCATACGCCCGTGTTGAGCATAGCGCCCGATCAACCCTGGGATGTTTCACGATTAGACGATTACAACCTCGCGTTTGACGTCACCAATTTGTCGCCTGTTTCTGCGCACTTCTATGTGGAGCTACTGGATGCAGCTGGCAACAGTCAATCACGCGAGTTAAGTGTGCCGAAAGGCTATGAAGGCAAAGTCTTTTTTCCTCTCGTGGGGGAAAAGGCGAAGGACCTCGGCATGTGGGCCAACCCCATGCCATGGCCGACCGATGAGCTAAAAATGGTCTGGCGCTCAAAGGGGCACGGCGAACTGGATCTTGGCCAGATCACGAAAATATCGTTCTACACAATCGGGATATTGCAGGATCGCGAGCTGCAAGTAGGCAATATTCAACTGCGACCCAACCCCGACGCCGGCGAGGACTGGACCCAAAACCTGGTAGACCGTTTCGGCCAAGCCGCCAAGAAAGACACTCCATTGAAGGTGAAGTCAGAGGCGCAGCTCAGGGCCCTGGCGGAGCAGGAACTACAAACGCTCGCGCAAAACACAGGCCCCAAAGATCGCTCCCGTTTTGGGGGATACAAAGACGGCCCCCGGCTGGAAGCGACCGGTTACTTTCGAACCGAAAAGGTCGACGGAAAGTGGTGGCTGGTGGACCCTGAAGGCTATCTGTTCTTCTCTCACGGTCCCGCCAATGTGCGGATGTCCAACCTGACCACCCTGACCGGGGTGGACTTCAAAGACCCCTCCGTACGCGTGGTTCACGAAGACGAAGTCACTCCTGAAGACTCCATGGGCATTGTGAAGGTTTCGGATGAGGTGCGCGAAAGCCGTTACATTATTAACGAGACCCGCCACGACATGTTCGAGTGGTTGCCCGGGTACGATCACCCATTGGCGGATCATTACAGCTACCGCCGATCCACACACAAAGGGCCAATCCCTCACGGGGAAACTTACAGTTTTTACCGAGCCAACCTGGAGCGCCGCTACGGAGAGTCAGCACCGCAATCCTACGTTAGAAAATGGGAGGACGTCACCCTTCAGCGCATGAACAGCTGGGGCTTCACCTCCTTCGGAAACTGGGTTGACCCGGCCTTCTACCCGAATGAAAAAGTCCCCTACTTTGCCAACGGCTGGATTATTGGTGACTACCAGACGCTGTCCGGCCACACCAATCACTGGGGGTTGATGCCGGACTTCTTCGACCCGGTGTTTGCCGAACGCGCTCGCGCCACCATTGAGGTGATTGCCAAGGATGTGCAGGCCTCACCTTGGTGTGTCGGTGTATTTATCGACAACGAGAAAAGCTGGGGGGAGCGTGAGGGCACCGTAGCTGAACGCTATGGCGTCATTCTGGATGCCCTGAGCAAAGACGCCTCGAAAAGCCCTGCCAAGTACGCGTTTACCGACCGTCTGAAAGAAAAGTACGGCACCGTCGAGGCACTCAACCGCGCCTGGAACAGTCAGTTTGATAACTGGGACTCGTTCGCCGCCGACGCCTCTGTGAGCCAGCACACCGGAGCGCAAGTGGCCGATTTGTCATTGCTGCTGGAAGCTCTCGGTGAGCAGTACTTTACAGTGGTTCATGGCACGTTGAAGGAGTACCTGCCCAACCACTTGTACATGGGCGCGCGCATGGCTAACTGGGGTATGCCTGATGAAATCATCAAAGCCTCGCTCAAGTATAGCGACGTGCTCAGCTTCAATATTTATGAAGAGGGGATGCAACCCCATCAGTGGGACTTCCTCGAGGAGATCGATTTACCGGTGGTCATTGGCGAGTTCCATATCGGAGCAACCACCGACTCAGATAACTACCACCCGGGGATCGTCAGCGCCGCCAGCCAGGCAGACCGCGCTCGCATGTACAAGGCCTATATGAAGAGCGTACTGGAGAAAGACTATATGGTGGGTGCCCACTGGTTCCAGTATGTGGATGAGCCGGTAACCGGCCGGGCCTTTGACGGCGAGAATGCCAATATCGGATTTGTGACCGTGACTGACATTCCCTATCCGGATATGGTGGAAACGGCGAAGGAGATCAACTTCGATCTCTACCGTGAGCGGTACGGGAAGTAAGCTTTACCCCGCTTTCGGGCGGGGTTGTTCGCTAAACGTCGATTGTACAATAGGGTGCCGGATCACCGTTTGAGTGCCCCAACAGTGCTGGTCCTACCCTACGGTGCAACCAGATCTATCTCATCAATTGTCGCATTGTAATTCTGACCATCGCTAGCGGTAAACGACGCTCTAAGCTGATAAAAGTGCCCCTCTGGTAGCTCGGCCGTCGGCGTCAACCCTTCGGTTGTAAAATAGGCTTCAGCATCGCCTGACTGAGTGTGTAAAACGTCAGCATCTACCTTCACAAGATCGTTCACTGGAATCCAGCGCGACTTGAAGTGTCGCAACCAAAATCGTAGTCCACCTTGATCAGCGGAGATCACTTCGTTGCCAGAGCCTGCATCGTAACTCACCTTCAGCGCAATCGACTGACCGACAACAATCGGGCGACTCGCCCAACGATCACGGTTAGTGATAACAATACGACCCTCACGGTGCGGGTCCACCTGCAAGGTAAACGTATCGGAAACCTCCGCAGAGTCAACCGCCTTGGCCGTAATGTCAGCACGGCCAGCTTTATGGGCCTGCAAAACACCAGACGCGTCAACACTGACAACCTGTGAATTGCTACTTTCCCATTGTACATTCCTGTTGTCGGCATGCGCCGGGCTAACAACGGCGTTCAAACGTTCTGATTGGCCCTCGTATAGCCGCACCGGCTTGTCAGAAATGACGACCGACAAGGCGTCAACCGGATGCCATGCAACCGTCTCAACCACCACCGAATCACTCACCTCGCTGACGAGGCTAGTGGCCGATATTGTCGCCCGCTCTCCCACCTGATCGTTGGCCGTTATTACGCCCTGATCGCTAACAGTGATGTGACTGGGGTTGTCCGACCGCCAATTCAAACGCGTATCGACTTGTTTTGGGCGGAAGGTTGGATTCAACCGATAGGAGCTTTCCGCCCGAACCTGTAGCGGTCCACTACCAAGGTCCACACTCAACGGCTGACGCTGGTCAGTGGCAATCAAAGTATTAACGTCGGGGTCAACAAACTCAACGGTTTCACCATTGCGCCAAGTAATGTCAAATTTCTCAATATGTCGTTGTTCGCCTAACCCAAAGTGAACAGTATTGAGTAAGCTTTGTGAAAATATTTCTCCAGCCGACCCGACCCGACGTCGATAGCTGTGGTCGGAAGTGTGTAGTGTTACGTAGGCACCCATTGGGTCTACTCGGTGCTCGGGAGAATAACCCACTCTTACTAAACTAAAGGCCCCCTGCTCGTACTGGCTGTTCTTGTATAAATACCACTGACCGCCCTCACTGCCAAGCAAAAGATCGAGACCACCATCAAGATCAAAATCAAATGCCTGCCCCATGTCACCATTTCCTGGACCACCGACATCATTCGCGCCGTGCATGGTAACGGTCTCAAAGCTATTGAGGCCGGTATTGAGCAGAAGATAATCTGAGGTTTTACCGTGAACCTTACCCCAGCGGCTGACAAAAACATCTTGATGACTATCGTTGTTAAAGTCTCCTACCGTTACCCCCAAAGAATTGCTTCCTGGTGGTATTTTCCATTGGGATGAAACATCTACAAAGCGATCACCGTCGTTGCGCAGTAGAATGTCGGCCTCATTTCGATTTTGTGGCGTAAATGTAGTCGCCACATCCGTCACGCCAGTCAGGGTAAACTCAAACCCCCAGAAGTCATCGCCATTGCGAACCAGCGCCGCCTTCCAATGGCCTCCGCCGAGATGACCAAAGTACATACCGTTGGCCGATATATCATTGGGCCAACCCTGCGCTTGACTCGGATCAAGCGTCCAGTCTTGACCGCTTTCCAACACCGTTGAATTTTTATCTCGCCCCAAAAATAGGGGGTAGTCCTCACCACGCTGAGAACCTTGGGCCAGAAAGTAATAGTCTGACAGAGTCACCACTCCATCGGCGCTAAACGAAAAGGTATCCACACCTTTGAAGCCACGAGGCCTAATAGAAAATACTTTTTCCAAGGGATCGAAATCAACAGAAGGAGATTCTCCCTCTCCCCCCTCAAACGGTTTTCCCCTAGCCATAAATATATCAAGATCTCCGTCATTATCGATATCAACATCGGCTACCGCCATAACGCCGTTTAACGCTGAAACAGACTCAGGAACTCGGTCAGTCACATCAGTGAAGGTAAAGTCGCCATTGCCTTTCCACAGACTCAAGGGACCGTACATGATGAAATCATCGATCCCATCCCCGTTGAAATCCGTTAACAACAATCTCGACTGGTGAACATTTTGAATACCCGAGACTGAACGTATCGCGAAACGACCATTCCCTAGATTTTCGTAAAAGAAGTGCTGAGGCTTATCACCGTGCAGACTCACCTCATTAAACAGCAACAAGTCCAAGTCGCCATCCAGGTCCATGTCGGACCAGCGTGCGCCACGACCGCGCCCCCCTTTGTCAATGCCCACATCGCCGGTGTACAACAGCAGAGTGCCATCGTTATTGCGGTAGAAGTTGGCCCTGGAAGGATTGGTACCATTGCCCCCACCTTGCGTTACCACCAGATCCAAATCACCATCGTTGTCGTAATCGCCAGGTGCCGTACCGTGGAGATCATGCATAAACCAACGCGCCAGGTTAGCATCGTGCTTAGAGACCGTGCCATCGCCGTTGTTCCAGTAAAGCTTGCTGCTCGCATCATTGTGATTATTAACGATGAAATCGTAGTGGCCGTCGCCATCTAGGTCCGCTATGGTAGGCCCCCCATATTTAAGCGAGTTTACCCGGTCCATTCCCGCCTTTGCCGTAATATCCTCAAACTGAGGTATGGTTAGATCCTCAACCGGATCAAGCATCACTCGGCTAATTATTAACTCCGCGTTATTGGCGATTAAGGTCATATCGGATGCCCCTAGTGCCGGAAACTGAACCAGAGCACTTAGTTTTTGTGGGCCGCTCATGGGAATGTCGAGACTTTCCACAAGAACATGACCGTCTGTGTAAACGCTAATACTGGCATATTGAGTGGGATTATTCAGCTGTAGCGTCAGCCGCTGAGTGACACTGTCGTTCACCTCGCGTTCGATAGTAATGGGTTCCGAGGGCGCGACGTTAAACGAGCGGGATCCTCCTCGCATATCGCCACAACCGCTGGCTAAGAAAGCGAACAGAATAACGAGACCGAGACGACGCGAGTCTGAAAACAATAAGTAGGATTTAATCATACATCTACCGCTATAGTGGTATCAATGTCAAGACAGGCTTATGCACGAGGCACGCAAACCAAGGCGCCATTACTATTGGCAAGTGACCTGATCAGGAGGAAAAGCAGCTAGCTTCGCACCAGAGATTTCCAGCTCAAGGTTACCATCGGTATGCAGCTGCATCATTGAAGTCAGCTTCCCGAAGTCAAGATCTCCGCCTTTAAAGCATTGTAAAGGGAGAGGCAGACTGAACCACTCTTTCTTGGGCAGTCTACGCAGGACAGTTTTTAGCGGAATGGAGGCGCGGGTTTCCCAGTCCCAATTGCTTTCCAGAGAAAGGGTCACATGATCGCTGGGCCGGTCAATAATTCTGATATCCAAGACCAATGCGACCTGGTCTTTCACCCCCGCCAGATCGATAGCCCCGGTCTTATTGGTCAGGGTGACGGTCGAGACGGCTTCGTTCTGACCGGCCCACTCCGTCAATACTTTCCGCTTGTTCCAGGTAAGCCGTATGGCGTCGTTCTCAGTGTCGCGAGAGGCGGGCTCAGCTACCAAGCTGTTCTTGACGGTCGCGCCACGCTTCTCTTCCAGTAACACCTGACCGAATTGGAGGCTTAGCTCCCAGGGAGCGACCCCCTCCCCCTGATGAATGTACAAAATGTTGTGATCGAGGGACTCCTGGCTCAGCGCCAGAGGAGACACAAGGACCAAACCCAGAAAAACGGCGACAATCTTTTTTATGTTCATGGTGAACCTCGCAATAAACTAGTGACTTACGGTGTTATCTTGCCCCTTTTGGTTTGCCAGAAACTCCACAATGTCCCTGACATTTTCCTTTTCCAGCATTAAGCCCATCGGCGGCATACCGGATCCTGAAAAACTCTGCTCAACTATATGCTTTCTCTCAACGGTGATGGTTTCACTGTCATCGGTGGTAATGGTGACGCTGTCTTCGTCTTCGGTGGTGAACTGACCGTCGATCTCCTCTCCCGACTGTAGCGTGACACTCACGCGGCCGAAACCCGGAGGGACCCGCTCGCCCGGCGCGACCATCGCTTCCACCAGCTCTTCACGGGTTAAACGGCTACCGATATCCGTCAGGTCGGGCCCAACGGCGGAGCCGAACTCTCCCATCACGTGGCAGCGAATACACTGGGCGGTGGTGTTATAAAAGAAAAAGAGTTTACCCATATGCGCGTCGCCGCCCTTAAGAGCTTCCCGGTATTGCCCGGTGACATTGCCAGTGGGCTTTGTCCGCTGGTATTGCTGTAACATTGCCTGCACGGTTTCGCTACTGCTCAACTCTGCGGCCTGCACCAGTTCAAGCTGCACTTCGGGCGGAACCTGGTCATCGATCAGTTTTTGCAGATGCTTCGACAGTAGCTGATAGGCTTCCGGCGACTCAACCTGGGCCAATGCGAGATAGGTTTCCTGCTGCTCTCCCAGACTGCCCTTATCCAAAAGCACCTCATACATGCGCACCTTGTCCGACGGGGGAATAGACAGGTAGGGAATCAGGCCCAACGCCGTTCGGCGGACGGCTTCGGCGCCATCCTCCAAGGCAGTAAACACGGTGTCGGTTAACCCCGAGTAAGACAGTCTGTGCAGATTCTCCAAGGCGGATTGACGAACGTCAGCTTTGGGGTCCTTCTCAGCCAATACGGCCAGGGTATCCACGGACTCAGCCATGCCGAGCCGACCGACCGCGTTCGCGGCGGCGGCGCGCACCCGGGCGCTTTCATCGGCCAACAAGGCTTTATAGTGAGGCTCCAATGCCGCTGCGGCCTGATCGACCTGACCACTGCGCTCACCGCGATAGCGACCGCTGACGCGATCGTAGGCTGAAGGCGACTCCCAGACGCTCAAAGCATTCAACGCCTCAGCTCGGAGAGCAGCGCTATCGCGATCGTTGTCCGCAAAGGTGACCAGCCTCTGGGCACTGTCAGCGGTCGATAGGAATGCGTTAGCGTTAATGGCCCGGCGGACGAACGGTTCGTTCAGAACGCGCGGCACGGGCAACTGAGCCGCCAACGGTGGTAGGGCCGCCTCAATAAAGGCATCGTCGTTAATCGCCCGGGCGGCATTGGTGGCGACATAGTCGTCGCTATCGTCTAAAAATTCAGCGATGGCGGGGCTCGCCAAACGGTCCAGCGCGATAACGGCTGCGACCCGTACCGCATCCGAATGATGGGTCGCCAGTTGCGCGAGTTTTTCCTCGGCGCCCAAACGCGCAAGTGCGATGGCACCGGCTTGGCGCAGGTACACATCCTCTCCGTTATTTGCTTCCAACATTGACACAATGCCGTCAAAGGATTGATTATCCCCGATTCGCCCCAGGGCCTTGGCCGAGAACATTCTCACTCGCGCATTGGGGTGGGAGAGGTTGTCGATAAGTGGCTCGGTCGCTCGCGGGTACCCGGCATCGCCCAACACTTTGGCGACCTGGGCTCGGATTTCGGGGTCGGAATCTCGCAATAACGGGACCAGAACCTCGGCCAGCTTCCAATTCTCGCGAGCCAGTTGACCAATGCCCCAAATGGCGTGGATGCGAGCCAATTGATCTTCCAGGCGCAATGCATGCTCAAGGTTAGAGAGCGCTTTGCGCTCCGCGAGTTCGAATTGAGCCTTGAACCGAACTCGCTGGTCGGGGTGTTGCAGGTGTGTAATGAGCTGCTCGGCGGCCAAAGGCGAAAACGGCTGTTGAAGCAGTGTCCGAGTCTCGACTCGCCGTGGGTCGGGGTCATCGGTATCAATTTGCCAGATGCGGCCGGTGTTGTTGGTTTTCCATCCCTCCACCCAGTCGGCCGCGTAAAGCGCACCGTCTGGGCCCAGGTCTAGCCCGGTGGCTTGAATGCCGCGTAGAAAGGTCTTGTCCTCGCCCAGGGTAAAGCCGGCACCCTCCGGTTCAAGCGTAAACGCATTGATACCGGAGTTACCCGCGCTGCCGGTAAACTGGACCAGAAAGAAGTAGTCCTGCCACTGCTTTCCGAGTGCGGTGCCCGGGTTGTAGACCATCCCGGTGGGGCCGCCGTAAAAAGATTGAATCGGCGGCAGGATAAGCGCAGACTGGTCCTCAAAGCGGGCTTTATAGTAGCCCTCGTCCATCCAAACTTTGTAGGCGTTGTTCTTGGGGTCGGAGTATTTTCCAAACTGCCAATGTATTCGCCAGCCGGTATCCGAGCCGTCGATTAAATAGACCAAGCGTTCAAATTCTCCGGCATGATCACCATCATTGTCCGCACTGATCAAATTCCCGTATTTATCAAAGGTGAACTCGTGCGTATTGCGAAGCCCGCTGGCAAACACTTCGAAGTTACTGCCGTCGGGCTCACTGCGCACGATGACCCCTTCATGGGCGTAATCGTACTTGTTGCCGCTAGGTCGGTGATATATGCCCCGATATCACCAATGCCGTAGTAAATGCGGCCATCGGGCCCCATTGTGACGCCGGACATATTGTGGCCACTGAACCCAATATGCACACCGAAACCTTCGGCAAGAGATGTTTTTTCATCCAGATAACCGTCTCCGGTGGTGTCCCGGGCTCGCCAGGCATTGGGGGCAACCGTTAGGAAAACCGAATCCGATGCATCATCGTAGTAAACGCCCCCGAGGACACCGCTGACTTCATCCGAAAAGTCTTTCAGCACTACCTGCGACCGGTCCGCCAGGCCATCACTGTCGGTATCAGAAACTTTCAACACTTCTTCTTTGAGTACCGCCAGGTCCCGCCAATCATGAACGCCGTCCTTATTACGGTCGGGGATATCGTCCGCCCCAAGGGATTTAGCGGACGAAAAGTACTCGCGCAGAAACTTGCGCCTGTCGGCGACCTGATTGAAAGACAGAGTGTCGGCCTCCCAGTGAGGCCAGCCACGAATATCGAATTCGGAATTGTTGCTGCGGTTGGTCACCGTCAGCCAGGCATTCCCCGCGGAGTCCATGCTGATGGCCACCGGGTCGTCCACCAGGGCATCACTGGCCCAGAGATCAACCTTGATGCCTTTGGCCAGCTTTACCACCTGCGCATTCTCCACGGATTCTGCCGCCTCTCTGGCCTTTTCCGAGGTGATAACTCTAACCTCCACCGAAGAGGGAGCCGCAATAGCGCTGGTGCCAGTGGCACTGGCAAGGACTACTCCCAATGTAAAAAGCATTGGTTCAAAAAAACCGTATTTGGCGGGCATGTGTACCTCTTTTTCAAACTGATCCGCCGGCACTTACTAGAGGTGACCAGCAATCCATTCTTATACTTCTTCAATCTTCCAGAAGCTCTTGCAGGATGATCAACCAACCGATGCCTTCGGATGGTATTCCTATGAAAACGGCATATTCGCAGGGAGGTTAATCAAAAATAAAAGCGTGAGAAAGTTTCACAAAAGACGGGTGAGGCACGCAACCTCACCCGCCAAACAGCTCTAGCCTTACCGACTATGGAGCATTTTCTATTTTAATGGGCCACACCCCTTTTTCGGGCTTGGTACCATCACTTGACGAGAACTGCACAAACAGGAAGTAGAAGTGCCCTTCTGGCAGTTCCGACGTTGGCGTCAACCCCTCAAGAGAAATAGACACAGTAGCCGTTCCCGAGGTGGTTCCAATCGCATCGGAGTATACAGTGGTTATGTCTTGTTCCACGCCCCAAGACCCGTTGAGGTGGCGCAGCATGAACCGGAAACCACCATAGCTCGAATCAATCACCGTATTCCCTGATCCTGCATGATAATCGGCACTGACTGAGAGGTTCTCGTTGGTATAGAACGTTGTGTTTTTGTAATAGCTTTCGTCATCATACGCAACACTGGGATCTTGATACTCCTCGACGTCGATAGTGGCGCTATCTGAGAAACCACCATCCACCGTCGTGGCGGTCACTGAGGCTTGGCCAGAAGCCACCCCCGTCACCACGCCATTTGCATCGACGGTCGCAACAGACTCATCACTTGCCGTCCATTCGACAGAGGGGTCGTCAGCGTCTTCCGGGGAGACTTCGGCGGTCAATGTATCGGTGGTTCCGACGAAGACCGTCGCCGCTCCCGGGGTTACTGACACGCCCTCAACCGGGATGCCGAAGTACTCGGTCACATCTACCATTGCCTCAGCCGTGGTGCCATCGGCATCGGAAGTGGCGGTAATTGTCGCACTTGCGCCGGCTTGGTGCCCTGTAACCAGGCCACTACCATCGACACTGGCAACAGCGTCATCGCTGGACGTCCACGTCATAGACGGGTCTGCGTTTGGCGGGTCAAGCTCAACATTCAGTTGCTCTGACGTCCCTTCCCTCACGGTAAGCGGGTCCGGTGTCAGGGTAATTGAGTTCGGTGCCGGCAGCTCCGCGTCATCAGTCTTAAAGAGGGCGTTAACCGTCACCTCATCACTGGAAATTGACTCACCATTGCGCCAGCGAACGGAGACAGAAGTGATGGTTTCCGCGTCTCCAAGACCGAAGTGAACGGTGTTCAGCACGCTCTGTGAAAAGACTTCCCCTGCCGAAGCGACACGCTTCACATAGGTGTTCGAGGGTGTTTCCACAACCACTTCCGCCGATATGGGGTCAATTCCCGCCAAGGGGCTGTAGCCCACCTGAATGAGGACGTAGTTCCCGGTATCCACCTTGCGGTTTTTATAAAGGTACCACTTACCGTACTCATCCGAACCGTTGAGCATATCGACGCCGCCATCCAGGTCGAAGTCGAATGCCTGGCCCATATCGCTGTGCCCACCATCATTCGGGTCAAAGGCGTTGTGCATGGTGGTGGTGCTAAACCCACTACCGCCATTGTTGAGCAGCAGGTAATCGGCAACCGGCTGCTTCATAAACCCGAAGCGATAAACGTAAAAATCACTAAAGCCGTCGTTGTTGAAGTCGCCATAAGTGACGCCCCAATGGTTGCCCCCTTTGGGGATATCCCACGCTTCGCCGGCTTCGACAAAATGATCGCCCTCGTTGATCAACAGGAGATCCTGCACGTTGCGGTTGTTCGGCTCCCAACTGGTGTCCACCGAGGATACGCCTTTCAAGGTGAAGTCGACTTTCCAGTACACATTCTGGTTTCGAACCGACTCAACGCGCCACTCACCATCTCCCGTGTGACCAATATAAATGCCATTTTCAGCCCGCTCTTCGGGCCAGCCATCAGCGTCGCTACGGGAAATTTCAAGGACGCTCTCGAAGTCCAATATCTCTGGGGTTTTAGCAGAGCCCAAAAATACAGGGAAATCGCCGTCATACCCGCGGTAGGTCAAATCCAGCTCGTTAAGCTCAACAGATCCCGGAGCGGTGAAGGAGAGCTCGGTCGTACCCGCGTTGCCTTCGTCTTTGAAATCCAGCTGCTGAGCCTGTGGGTCAAAATCCAGAGACTTGTTGGCCATCTGATAGTAGGGCTTGCCGCGAGCGAGGTAGATGTCGTAGTCCCCGTCGTTGTCAATATCAGTATTGGCGGCCGCATGTACCTGATGCACATTCCGGGCGGACTCTGGAAGCCAAGTCGTGGTCACGTTGGTAAACGTGAAGTCACCGTTTCCCTGCCAGAGAGACGTCGGTGAAAACAACAAAATGTCGTCAATGCCGTCGCGGTTAAAATCAAGCACCATCGTACGCTCGGCCTGGGCGTTTTCGATACCCGGAATTCTCACCGGTTCGAAAGAGCCGTCGCCGATATTCTTATAGAAAATGTGCTGCTCGCCACTATCACCATTGATACCAGCGGCGTTGATCAGCGCCAGATCCAGATCACCATCCAGATCCATATCGATCCAGCGTGCGGCACGGCCCCGTGCACCTTTGGTGATGCCCGCGACGTCTTCAACTCGAGTAAAGGTTCCCTCGTCGTTGCGCATCAAAAAGGGCGGAGCGGGGTTGGTGCCATTACCACCGCCTTTGGTCATCAACAGGTCCAGGTCGCCGTCATTGTCGTAATCGCCAGCGGCCGTGCCGTGGAGGTCCGGCGGCCAGGAAAACAAAGGTTCAGCCTGCTCTGTGACCGTTGAATCACCGTTATTCCAATAGACTTGAGCCGGAATAACATTGTGGTTATTCAAAACCATGTCGTAGTGGCCGTCGTTGTTGAGGTCTGCGACCGTTGGACCGCCATATTTCAGCGTCTTCTCGGTTTCCATGCCGATATCACTCGTAATGTCAGCAAACAGAGGGATCGATTCCTCTACCGGATCCCGGAACTCAATCCCCTGCAGCGTTACGGGCTCCCCGCGCACCGTCAAGGTCAGCGTTTTATCACCAGCAGACTCAAACTCCACCAGCGCGGTCAGCTGATGCGCGCCAGCGTTGGGAATGTTCATGTTATCCACCAGGCGATTGTCACCCGAAAGGACGCTGATGTGTGCATAACCCGACTCAATAGAGACGTCCAGCACTACCTGCTTAACCAGGTCCCCTTCTGCGGAGTACGGCATTTCATAGTCAGATGACACAGAAATGACCGGATCGCTCGCTGCCACACTTGAAGAAGACATGGATGACGCACTTGAGGATATGCTGGATGTCTCGCTTGACGATACGCTCGATGTCTCGCTTGAAGAAGACATGGATGAGCTGGACGAGACGCTCGAGCTACTGCTGGAGCCAGGAGACTCGGGGTCGTCAGACCCATTACTTCCACAGGAAACAATCATTGTGCTGACCAGCATCAGGGCAGCCAGCTTCGTGGGGAAAACGCTGGAAAATCGGCGCATTTGAATCATAGGTACCTCAACTATTGTGCTTATTGTTGACAATGAACTGTTATTTGAGCACAGATTAAGCGTCATAACAACCTTAAACGAGCAGACAACGGCAACAACCGAGAACGCCCTCTCAGCAAATATCAACTGCAGCGCGTCATTTAGCCGTGCTTACCTGCGACAGCGGGAAAGCGCCAGCCCAGTGGGCAGGGCATTCAAGCCCCGAATGGACGCACAAATCATCCTCTAACTGTGACCGCCCTCCCAAAATTGGATAACTGGCGCCAAAGCCCGCCGCCCCTCCTATTGGCCTACGGCAGAAGCATGTATTGTCGACAATATACGGTCACCAAACCCAATTAAGGCCCGCCACCAACACATAAGGCCAAGGTCCCTTTCACTTCGCCCCATGCCCAGGCGCTACACCGACAATCGCGGGCATGGGTCGATGTGTTCGCACTCCGCCCCTCCTTTACAGGGGTCACGCGAGTGCTTTCTCACCTCGAGCGGTAACGAAAGGGAATTCCGGTAACAGCCCAGCGGTATGGCTTGCTAGACATCAATAATCCTATAACTAATCGTGCTTAGAGGTTTTTATGAATAAAAAGCAGCTAGCGACGCTCCCCTTGATGATTGCCACCCTCTCGGGCGGCACATTGGCGGGGTACCACGCGGTCGCGCAAACGTTAGAAGTCGAGGCAGAGGCCTTTGACGGGGCCGGTGGAAGTTACGCTGATGGACAGCCACAGCCGGTGAGCGTCTACACCGTCAATGGCACTGATGCCATCAACTACGTCAATCATGGGGATTACGTCGAATACGAGATAGAGCTTGCCGACGCCGGCACCTACGGTGTGGAGTATTTGGTGGGCACCTCTGTGAGCTCGGGCTCGGAAGTCGAGTTTCTGGTCAACGACGGCTCCAGTTGGAACAGCCAGGGCCAGACCACCGTGCCCACCGGCCACTGGGACTACTTCGAGTCCGTCCTCGCGCCCCATACCGTTCAACTGCCGGCCGGTACGGTACGCATTCGGTTGCACGGCTCCGGCAGCAATGCTTGGCAGTGGAACATGGATAAATTCCGGCTGACGTTGATGGAAAGCGACGTTGAACCCGAGCCCACTCCGGGGCTGCGGCAAGAAGCCGAAAACTACCATGCCATTGGTGGCACCTATGCCGACGGCCAGCCCGACCCCATCAGCGTATATACGGTAAACGGCGCGACGGCCCTGAATTACGTCAACCGTGGCGACTACGCTGATTATCAGGTGTCGGTGCCACAGGCCGGCCTTTACGATCTGACCTATTACATCGGCACGGCCATCAGCGACGGCGCCGCCGTTGAATTATTGGTCAACGAAAGTGGCAGCTGGGTTTCCAAGCACACCACGTCTGTCCCCGCCAGTAGCTGGGACACGTTCAACGCTCTGGGGGCCACGAGCAGCGTCTACCTGCCCCAAGGGGTAGTCGATATTCGACTTCAGGGCGCGGGCAGCGATGACTGGCAGTGGAACCTGGACGCCTTTGAGCTGAGTTTTGCAGGCACCGCCTCCAGCAGCAGTTCGAGCGCCTCGTCCAGCTCGTCCATGCCCTCTTCCAGCGCCTCATCGAGCGCTTCTTCAAGCGTGACATCCAGCGTGTCTTCAAGTGCGTCGTCCACCGCCTCAAGCGCGCCTCCGTCCGGTGATCCGATCCCTGTTTCGGGCACTTTCACTCTGGAAGCAGAGCACTACCAAGCGTCCGCAGGCGAGCTGGAAACCTATCCGGTGGACGGCGGAACCGCGGTGAACTATTTCAACGCGGGTGACCACATTGAGTTCGTGATCAATCACAACGACGGGGGGCTGTATGAAGCGGTGTACCGGGTCGCCACCGGTAATAGCAGTGGAACTGCCGCCGGCCTGATGGTCACTGACCACAACGGTGACCTGGTGCTGAAAAACACCACTCCTATTACCAGTCAGGGGGACTGGGACACTTTCTATGACCAAACCTCCAGCACTCGCTTTAACATCTTTCCCGGCGAGTCCCGCATTCGGATTACGGGCGCGGGGTCGGAGGACTTCCAGTTCAATATCAACGCCATTGAGTTCCGCCGAATCGGAGCCGTGGACAATAATCTGGACGGTGATGGGGACGGCATCTCGGATATCAACGACATTTGCCCCGACACCCCCGACTCGGAAGTCGCCAACGGCGAGGGCTGCTCTGCCTCCCAGCGCGACGGGGATGAGGACGGCTTCAGCGACCTGATAGACCAATGCCCTTCCACGCCTCAAAACGCCTTTGTGGATGAACAGGGCTGCGAAAGCTCTGGCGGCGATGACGATGACTTCGATGGTGTCATGAATGAGAGCGACAGCTGCCCCACAACCGCGTTCGGGGTCAATGTTGGCCCCGACGGTTGCAGCGCTTCCGGCCGTGACAACGACGGGGACGGTGTCGTCAACGCTGAAGACACCTGTTCTGCTACCCCCGCTGGCGAGTTTGCCAACCGCAATGGCTGCTCGTCTTCCCAGGTGAGCAATGCGGAAACAGTAACCGTTAACGTCAACGCCAATATCGAGCACATCGTCAACGGTGTGTCCGACTTTGGACGTGATCGGCACATGACCATGCACACCACTGTGTTCGAACAGGACTGGGAAGGCCACACTGATAAGCTTAACTATGTTCTGAACACCCTGGATGTCTATTTCGGCCGAGACAACGGCTCCGCCACATGGCGAATTCAGGATACGGTGGAAGACGATCAGCGACCCAACCACCCTGACCTGGAATACATGGTGACGCGCGGCGAAGAGCTCCGGCAGCTTTACGAGAACACACCGCTGTATGACCGGTTTCCGGAGAGCAAAACCGAAATGATCGTCGGCACCAACCCCCACCCAACCTACCCCACGCTGTCGTGGTATCCAGGCGCGTTTACGTGGGATGGTTGGCAGCCCAAGGACATCCAGACCTCCGCAGAATGGATGGGCCAATACCTCGAGCACTACTTCGCTCACAGCGGTAATGGCAATGTCGGGGAGCCGATGCCCACATTCTGGGAAGTGATCAACGAGCCGGACATGAAGATGAAAACCGGACAGTTCATGGTCACCAATCAGGAGGCAATCTGGGAATACCACAATCTGGTGGCCAACCAGATCCGCAGCCGGCTTGGCGACGAAGCGCCACTGATTGGCGGGATAACCTGGGGACAGCATGACTTTTATAGCCGTGACGGTATCGCCCGGGTGTCCGATGACCACTACGATCAGTGGATTACCCACGAAGACCCTGAGGTCGAGGCCGAAGCCGAAGCGTTTTATCGCAATGCGATGGCCACTCCGGTGGACGATACCCGCGGTCAACCTTGGTACCAATGGGATGTCATGTGGAAAGGCTTTATGGACGCCGCGGGCAACAATCTTACCTTCGCGGTACTCCTGCCGCCAGCGGTACACCATCATCGGGTGCAACCCCAGAACTTCAGCTATCTGGACAGCTTTTACATCCAGATTCTCAGTAAGCTCAATCACTTTCAATTTGTATTCAACAGAATACTCTACCACCCTCTTTTCGCTAAGTATCTTAGCCATTTTTCGCCTACCTCTTCGTTGAGATAAGCGTCTACTTTATTGGGGGAGGTCTCGACTACGTGATCAAATCCATGCCTTTCACCCCTGTTAAACCCTTGTGGGGCTACCTGCCCGGTGGTTGCGGCTACGACGATGAAGTCCCGTGCGACTACCAGTACCACTCTGCCATGCTCATAGAGGATGAAATTAACAGCGGCAACTGGGAGTGGACCCCCTTCATTCAGTTTTACGAGCTGTGGAAGGACATCGAGGGGACACGCGTCGATACCGCCTCCACTGACCCGGATGTGCAAGTGGACGCCTACGTTGACGGCTCCGATGTGTTCGTGATCATCAACAACCTTGAATCCACTGCGACCACCATTGACCTGAACGTCGCAGGCCTGGGAGGCAATAGCGTCAACAATGTTGAGCTTCGTCAGATGTACTACCCAAATGACGACAGCGTACTGCTGGATCGTCGCCACATGAGCCAGTCGCCCTCCACGGTAACGCTCGAAGCCGACGGCACGGTGGTACTGCGCTACAGCTCCAGCGCCAACATCGCCATCAATCACGAGGTACAGGAACACAAGTACCTGGGCGAGAGCGTCAGCGGTGGCAGCGAGCCTCATCGGATATCTGTGAACGGCGGCGCCGTCGAGCTCAATATCAACGATGTGCAGGTCCCCTCCGGCGCTGCGGAGGCGATGCTGCGACTCACCGTTGCGCTCTTCCCAGCCGAAGACGACATCGAGAACGGCAACCTGACGCTGGACTCATTGACAATCAACGGCACCGAAGTGGAGCCCCCCATTGATTGGCGCGGACCGAAAAAGAACAACGCCTCACGGTACTTCGCCACCCTGGAAATACCGGTGCCGGTCAGCGTTCTTCAAAGCAATAACCAGATACTGGCGGACTTCCGCCATAACGGTGAGCTGACGGTATCAAACCTGACGGTGTGGGACTTCTCTACCCAACCACAACGCTAACCCACCCCTTTCGCCCCCACGGCCTGCGCTGTGGGGGCGCCTTCCGCCCTCGCTCTTCTTATCCTCCGCCGGTATATTCCTTTTTCATATAAGCCTACGTAAACCACCCACTATTTTTCCTACCCTTTTTGTTTATTGTCACCAATCTCCTATTGACAATAATTTGTATTGGTTCACAATTACGGTAAGGGTATAACCAACCTGCCTGTCGAGCAGACCTACTATCCTTTTGAGAGCCCCGCCTTCGGGCGCTCCCATAAAAATAATGAGCAACTACCAGCGAGGTTCAAGATGCCATCTATTGCCAAGCACTTTAAGTTGACCGCCCTGTCTGCGGCCATTTTTGCCACCCACGGGTTTTCCGCCTATGCCCAGCAAGCCGACGATGCCGACTCTCAAAACGGAGAGAACGATATCGAGCTGCTAGAGGAGATTGTGGTAACGGGTATCCGTGGAGCCCTTCAGCAGTCCATTGACGACAAGCGCACCGCCCAGAACATCATGGATACCATCAACGCCGAGGACATGGGTAAAAACACCGATCAAAACATCGCTGACGCGCTTGGTCGGATTACTGGTGTCTCCGTTGTTGAGCGCAACGGTGAAGGGGCTCAGGTCACTGTCCGTGGCGCAGGCGCCAACCAGAACAACATTTCCATCAACGGCCAGCAGCTGACCTCTACCTCTTATAGCCAAGCGGTAGACCTCAGCTCGTTCTCCACCGATATTCTGTCCAAGCTGGAAGTGGTCAAAACCCCCAGCGCCGACCACGACGAAGGCTCCCTGGGTGCTTCCATTAACCTGGTGACCACTCGCCCGCTGGACCGCGCTGAAGATGTTCGCTCTCTGACCGTCCAAGGGCGTTACAGCGATTTCAGCGAGGAAGGTAATTACAAAATCCAGGGATCTATTTCCGAAACCTTTCTCGACGAAACACTCGGTGTTGCGTTGACTATCTATGACGAAACCAACACCTACCGTCGAGATCAATACCGGGTCACAGACTTTGAGGCATCACCCTTAATAGAAGTGGCCCGCGATCAGAACGGGGACATCATTTCGGGCGTAAAAGCCATTGAACCCGTCGCCACAAACTACGAGCAGACAAAGAGCACTAATGACCGTCAGGGTTTAAACCTGGGCATACAATGGGCCCCCACGCATCGTACTGAGGTAATGTTAAACACAACATATACCAAACAGGAAGAGACCCAAGACAAAGACGCATTTTCTGTTCGACAATCGAATACCGAAAACTTCGTAGAAGGTCGGAACGTTATCCCAGGCGATATTCGTCCACCCGCTCCCTTCACTGACCCTCAGGAAGACTGGTACACCATCGATACCGACACCAGCACTTTTATAAAAAGGCTGGACCGTTTTGGTAGTGGTGACATCGTATCCGCCGTACGAGGGGACGAGCGTGAGAACATCAGTGCAACCCTGGACTTCTCTCACGAGTTTACCGACCGCTTCCGCGTGGAAAGCAAATTGGGCTACTCCAGCAGCGAGTCAGAAAGTCTGCCCAACGCCTACGCGGTAATGCAAAACTTTGTTCAGGTCCCCTCGCGTCTTCTATACGACGCAGGCAGAGATATCGAACCTGTGGGTTTCGACTGCACCTCCGGAGTTTGTAAACTGGTTACCGGTAACAGCTTTGTTGATCTTGGCGAGCAAATTGATCCGCTACCCGAAACTGCGGCCTGGGAAGACAACACGGCTTTTACCGGTTATAACCCAGCCGACATCGCCTCCCAGAACCTGTCCTTCCTGTCTGAGAACGACGTCAAGGTTGAGGATGAACTCACCAACTTCCAACTCGATTTTGACTACGACATTAACACCTTCGGACTGACAAGCATTGAATTTGGCGCGAAATCCAGCCAACGAGACAAATTTGTTGACGCACAGAACTACACATTCAACAGTATCACCAAAACCGAAGTAATACGCGACGAAAACGACAACGTCGTCGTCGTTCCCGGTGGTCCCTTGAACGACGTACGGGGCGTCGATGTTCGAAAGCCCAATCTTGAGTGGACCAACTTTATGGACTCCTTGGGTTACAGGGTTCCGGGAACAGAAAACTGGGTTCCGTTCTCGGGGGTAGACACCATCGATCTGGTCCTGGACGACGAAAATACCGTCAGGACCCCGGATAAAACCAAAACTCGCTCGATTGGCATTGATACGACTGCCGCCTACCTGAAAACCAACTTCTCGTTCTTAGACGATCGGCTGACCGGCGACTTCGGTGTGCGTTATGTAAAAACCGAAGTTCAGGCCGAAGGTTTCGGCGGGGTAGATTTCTGGCAAAACACCACGACCATTCAGCGCGAGTTTGATCTGGTGGAGCTGCGGGATCTCCGTGATACCAGCCTCCCCGAGTGCCGAGCGCCAGGGTTTGACGATCCCGAAAACCGCAAGGGTTACGAATCGAAGTACCAGCGGGTGGATGGCCAAGGCTGGGACGTTTCCGCCGGCCCAGCCCCATCAGGCTGGACCCCTATCCCCGACCAGGGCCCCTGTCATGATCCGGACTACGCGGCCTGGGCCGCCTTCCAGCAGGATCCAAGCCTGGCGGACCCTGAGGTGGCCATCAATTGGTACACCATGTGGCGCTACGCGGACGTCTCGACCGTGCGCAACGGTGCCTGGGAGGCCGGGTTGGATACACCGCCTCTTGAGTATGACCCGTCAATCTCCACAGAGAACGCGGATGTTGATGCCTACACTTGGATTGACCCGGTCAACAACGAACTAAAGTCGTTCGCAGCGACTGGCAGCAACGAGTACGAAAATGTACTGCCCAGCTTGAACCTGAATTACGCCTTCTCTGATGACTTGATCGGCCGGTTTGCCGTGTCGAAAACCATGACTCGCCCAGAGATCGACAAACTGCAATCTGGTTTCAGCATCAACGAAAGCGGCTATTGGGGCAGTAATCAAAACATCGGTCGTTTCCGTCAATTCAACACACAGCTGGAACCGCTGGAGTCCAAGAACCTTGACCTGTCGTTAGAGTGGTATTTTGACGACTCAGCCATGGTAAGCGCAGCAGTGTTCCACAAAGACATGAGCAATTTCACAGAAACCGAAAGTGCTCAGGTGTATCTGACCGACCTTCGCTCTCTTGAAGGCACGGTTGACCCGAACGACCTGATCATGCTGCCGACCAACGACGGAACCGATGACAGCGGACTGACAGGTTGCATGCCACTTCGAGCAACGGCTGACTTTGGTTGGAACCCGGGAGATCCCGACCGCTTCAGTGATAGCCTGCGCGATCTTTGCGGCATTTACAGTCTTGAAAAGGTCATCAACGGCGAGGGTGCTTCCATCACGGGCCTGGAACTGGGCTATCAGCAGACGTATCACTTCCTGCCGGGCTACTTTCTGAGCGGGCTGGGTTTGCAGGCCAACTACACTTACCAGGACAGCGAATACGACTCGGAGCAGTCCACGATAGACACCAGCAAGATGCTTCCCACCTTGCCTGTGGCGGACACTCCCGAACATACGTACAACCTCACGGGCTTCTGGGAGCAGGACGGTCATCAGGTTCGTCTGAGCTACCGCGGCTCCAGTGACTCGCTGGTAGGTACTGACTGGAACACTGGACTGTCTGGCCGGACCTGGAACCAGGGCACATTGTGGAATGAAGGGCGCGATTCGCTCGACCTGTCGGCGAGTTACGAGCTGAATGACAATGTCAGCTTTACTTTCCAGGCCATCAACCTGACCGATGCCGTCTTCCGCCAGTATTTCACCAGCCGTGACATTGAGGTGGACCGCGTATACAACGAGGAGACTGGTGCCATTGAATTCGTAGCGCTGGATGAAGGCAATGCGATGGACGGAGAAACCCCCAAGTCGCGCACCTACTCCGAGTTCAAAACGGGCATCACCTACCGCCTGGGCCTACGTGTGAGCTTTTAACCCATAAACAGAGCCGGTGTGGGCCCGAGAGGCCTACACCCTTCTCTATACAATAAGTGGTGAATTTATGAAACTTTTTCAAAAAAAACATGCACTATTAACCGCCGTTATCGCAGCGTCACTGACCGGTTGTGGTAACGATGATGGTGACGAATCCGGAAAACCAATCGGCGCTGCCGCTCCTACTCACAGCGGCGACATCACCGTAAATCTACATGAATCTGACGACGCACAGGTCATCGATCTCCTTCAAGACGCCGTGGACCCTGATGCGGACATTCTTCGTGTTGAAAACCTCACCGCCAGCAAAGATGATGAAACTGGCTTTGACGCTTCTCAGGAAGTACGTATTGGCGTTGATCCATCAGCGATCGCCCCGATGATTGGCACCGGCGATACCTACCAGATGGTCTACACCTACGACATCTCAGATGGCCAGAACAGCACTCAACGGACCGCTACTATTCGTATCGAAGGGGAAGACTTTGCTCCCGAATTCGATCAGCTAAAGGCGTCCTATGACGCATCTGAAGATGCGGTTACGATCGACCTTCTGCAAGGTGCCACGGACGCCGACGGCGACGAACTGTCCATAAGCGGTTTCACCGCATCATCGGAAAACCCGGTGGACAACTACTCCGTATCTGGCTCAGAACTCTCCATCGATATTCCGGCATTTACCGGCGATATTGGCGTTGGTGAGTTCCTTACTCTGAGATTCACCTACAATGTGGAAGACGGAAACCACTCCGTCGAGCGCACAGCGGCGATAACCATCAGTGCCGTCGTTGATGAGCCGGAAGCTCCCATGGTGAACGGCACCTTTTCAGGATCGTTCACTACCAATGACTCCATTGCCTATGTACAGCTCAATGATCCGGAATATATCGTCGATCGCAACGGTGATCCGCTGACCATTGAGTGGGACACCGTTACCCCCACAAATGGCGGGCCTGAGCTCTCGTTTGACAAGTCCAGCGGTACCCAACTGGTTATCGACCCGGTGGATTTTGCCACTCATATCGACACCGTGGGCACAACTGAGACATTTGAATACAGTTTCGACGTCAATGATGGTGACGATGGGTTTGAAATCAGCACGAGTTTCTCTGTGGAAGTCACCCGTGAAGCCCCGCTAAACCTAATCAGCAACGGCAGCTTCGAAACCGGAGATTTGAGCAACTGGTCAACCGATAATAGCGCCGTCATCGCGGTGGAAGCAGCAGCTGATGCCTGGGAAGGAGACTACCAGGTGGTATCGACGGGTGAGCCTCAACTGAGCGGCAACTTCGATGTAGAAGAGAATGCCGGTTACCTGGTTCGCCAAGTAGATCGGGTACCGAACTGGGGCGGCTATTCTCTGAACATTATCGGTGCGGACGAAAGCGAAGACTTCTCCCGTCGTTTCGGTATTCACCCCCCTTATGTCGATGGCAGTGAAAAACAATGGACCAAGCATGCGTTCCACACGGCCTCCTTTGTCACCGGACCAGAGTCCTCTGACAGCCGGACAGCCCAGTATAGTATGGTTGGTATGAATATGGATGACGTCGTCGGCATGCGCTACTCCACAGACATCGCCAACAACCACGTCGCCAAGATGGGTGCTTATAATGTTGGCTTTGAAGACGGCACCATGGGAGACTGGATCGTTTCCGACGGGGATAATGCCAGCATCACCGAAGACCCTGAACAGGTCATCAGTGGCTCCTACAGCCTGTACATGACAAGCTGGAATAGCGCTCAGCTCACTTTGCCCGCCGGCACCATCGAAAACGGCAAGAAGTACCTGCTAAGCATGGACATGCGTATACTGACATCGGGAGGCAGCGGCAATAGCCCCATGAGCCTGGCCATCTACGATGCAGCGGACGGAAGCACCTCTCCTGTCGGTACCAGCCTGGAGGCAGAGGTTCAGCCAAGGTCCAGAAACTTTTTCTTCGAAACCGACGGAGAGCTAACCAAGTTCGAGCAGTATATTGATGTAGACGCTTTCACTGATGTGGATGACTGGGCGTCCCGCAGCGTGATGATCTCGTTTAATCCCAACCTGTGGAACCCGAACGCAGAGGTTGTGATCGATAACGTCATATTGGTGGAAGTACCCTAGCTGTCTTGATCTCCTCCTTTTTAGGGCACGCTTGCGTGCCCTTTTTTTTACCCACTTCTCAACGTTTCTTAGTGTCAACTTTGAACCGCGACAGAAATAGCTACACATGAAAGAGATCCTCAGGTGATTGGTAGTGGTATCGTTTCCTTGGCCTGGCGTTTAACTCAGAGGCAATCCGATCGCATTGCTGCTGCGTGAGGTTTTCCATTGAAGTTCCCTTAGGGATGTATTGGCGAATCAGGCCGTTAGCGTTTTCATTGCTTCCCCGTTCCCATGAATGAAAAGGGTTGGCAAAGTAGAATTTAACGGTGCTATGGGACTCGATAGCTTTGTATTGATGGAACTCGGTACCGTTGTCAGCCGTAATTGTTTTAAATTCCAGAGGATTTCGACTGATTAACCGTTTTGTCTTTTTGTTCAAAGAATGGGTAGACCGGTCTTTTAGCTTCCCAATCATTAGGAAGCCGGTCTTTCGCTCTACAAGAGTCACAATGCAGTCAGTGGATCCTTTGCCCATGACAGTATCGATTTCCCAATGGCCCTTGTAGCGCCGGGTCTCAACGGTTTTAGGGCGTTCCGATATATGGCGCTTATCAGCCAGCCGGCCCCTGCTGTCATAGGCCTTATAGCGCTTTCGTCGTATTTTCGGAGACTGTCTGAGATGCTTCCATAGGTAGCCGCCGTTCGCCTTGTCCCGCCATATGTACAAGTAAATGGTTTCGTGGGAAAAGCAAGGTTGTTTTAGGCGGCGAAGGTAGCCGGTGATCTGCTCTGGGCTGAATTTCTTCCTCAGTAGCCGGCGAACTTCTTTGAAATCGGCTTCCGAGTAATGCCTGTTTCTTCTTGACCGTCTTCTCCTGGCGACTGTGCGACGCTGGGCCTTACTGGGGCGATAAGCTCCATCGATGTGGTAGCAACGGTTGCGGTCCAGCTCACGGTATAAAGTGCTGTGGTGACGACCCATCTGTTCGCCAATTTTCCGCATAGAAAGGCCTTGTAATTTCAAGGTGGAAAGGACTACCCTTTCCTCTGAGGTAAGCTGTTGGTATCTCATAGGCTTTTTCAACTTCTTGGCGGGAGTGAAAAAAGACTGATACTACAGCTTACCTCTCTTAATTTAAAAAGTGTCGCACTTAGTATATGAATTCGGGTTTTATACTATGCATCCCGTCGCGCCAGAAGTATCTGACAGATGTCCGACCCATTATTGCGCCAAGCGTGCGGGGTATTGGGCTCAAAGGTAATAAAATCCCCTTCGCGATATTCCATACCATCCACGATCACTGAATTACGGTCCCCTGCGAAAAGCGTTCCCGTTCCGCTAACCACCATTCCTACCCAGGCGTCCTCTGAGGAGTGAATGGGAAACTCGTCCGCGCCGGGTTCGGCTTCCAGAAATACCAGCCCAAGACCGGCGTCACTGGTGGTCAGTAGTTTCCAGCCCTTGTGTTCAAGCGGCTGGGCCTTCTCGGTATTTGCTCGGACCAAAACGCCCGCGCCATTTCGAGCCAACATCGATATATGCGATCTCATAGCGTAGTCTCTCCGGTTGGTAGTCATTAGATTTTTTTGATTCAAAAAAACCGGGATTAGTAAGCCCGGTGCACACGTCGAGGCGTTTGCTTATTCCACCTGCCAGCGCTCTGGCCAGTAGCGATAGACGTTGTGTCCGAACTGGTCCAGGCGCTCTTGTACTTGTGCCAAATAAGCCAAGCTCTGCGCCTTAGCGGCTTTCTGGTCTCCCACCAGCAGCACATAGTCATTGTCTGCCACCACCTCTCCCGAGGCGTTTTTAAGGACCAACGACACCGTAAACTGCCCTTGCGCATTGCTGGGAAGCAACCACTCGATGTTCGCATAACGGGAAGAGCTATCCGCGCCGACGTCGATGACCTTGTGGCCGGCCACACCGGTTTCCCGGTCCTGGTAGCGAAGCGTCCACCCTAGCGTCAGGGCATCATGTTCGTACTGGTAGTCATTCACCACCCAGATTTGGGCGTTAAAGGCTTCACCGGCCTGCCAGCGCCGGCGGTCAAACTGCAGACTGGGCAATAACGGCTGATAGGTGCGTTTGAGATAGTCAAACGACCGTTTTTTCTCACCATAGTAATCGATGACACCCCATTTGATGTCCGGCCAGTGCGTCATAAAATGGCAAATGGCCACACCGCTCATCTTGGGCTTACGGCGACGATAGGTTTCCAGCGCGAACTGGATCACGGTCCCCTGGGCGATCTGTGTGGCTTCCACAAACTCTTCCAGCGAACCGGTTCGATAATCGTCAAAAACTTCAAAGTTAAGGTTTTTCAGAACATCGATATCAGCCCAGTGATAGGCCCAGCTTACCCCCATTGGCCACAGCTCGTCTTCCGGAATAAACTTCTTCAGACTGTCCACCGAGGGCGCCGAAGCGGCAGTCAGCTCCGGCACAATCGCACAGTCCAACGCCGGGTAGTACTCTTCCATAAACTCCGCACCACCCTGGTAATAGTGCTCGTTGGCGTGAATGGACTCTTTGGGCTTGAAGCCCATATTGACCGCAGACTCCGAGCTGAGCGGCGACGCCAGGCCATAGGGAACGTTGGTGCAACTTTTTACCTCGTCCCCGATCACATCCATCAGATAGCGGTTGCCGCTCTCTTCGTGGGCGCCAGAGAAGAATACCTCTTCACCGCCCATCCAGAAAATTTGGGAGGGGTGATTGCGACGTTCCCGAACAATGGCCCGGCACTCGTGCAATACATCCTTCACAAAGGCATCTTCTTTCGAGTAAGCCTGGGTCGCCAGAGTAAAGTTGGTCCAGACGGTAATACCCAACTCATCGCACAACCGGTAGAAGTCGGGAATCTCTGGCGGGTGCCATCCGAAAATCCGCAAGTTGTTGATGTTGGCCTCCTTGACCATGGCCACCCGATCCTCGTACTTCTTCAGGTTATTGCGCCCATAGAGCAACGAGGGCTGGCCACCCCAGCACGCCGAGCGAAGGAAGTGCCGTTTGCCGTTGACCACAAACGTCCAGGGGTATTCGGTTTCCTCCGGGGTGAACCCTGGATTCATCTCCATTCGAATTTCCCGCAGCCCGATCACTTCCTGCTGCTGGTCACTACCACCGCCCTCTTGCTTGACGCTGACGTCCAGGTTGTAGAGGTTCTGATCGCCCATATCCCAGGGCCACCACAGTTTTGGATCTGTCGCGGTCAGACGTTGTTCAAGGGTGTTTAAACCGGGCTCCAACCGAACGCTTTTCGTTTCACCGGCGGGAGTCGCCTCACAGTTACGCCCGGACAGCGCGAATTCCAGATCCGCAGTCATCGGTTTGTCTCCGTGGTTCCACACCTCCACAAGAACATCCACCGCCGCCTCGCCGGGTTGCGGCAGGCTGACATCAGCACGAACGTTTTTGATTCGCACGGCGTCAGTCGCTTCGATACGGATTGGTCGCCAGATGCCAAAGGGCACCAGGCCGGTAAAGTAGTCCCCGGAGAAGTTGACTTTCTTACCACCACACAAACGATAGTTCTTCGGCGGCGGGTCCAGCTTGATCATCAGCATGTTCGAGCCGTCACGCCAGTCATCAAAATTGATGAAATCGGTGATGTCGAACTCAAATCCGGAGAACATGCCCTCGTGGCGACCCAGGTGGTGGCCATTCAGCCAGACATCACAGCTGTAATCCACGCCCTCAAAGAGTAGCCGAATGACTTTCCCCTTCATGGATTCCGGAACCGCGAACCGGTGGCTGTACCACCACTCGTATTCCTGAGCCCATTTGGCTTTGTGCATATTGCGGCCAAAGTACGGGTCTTCCAGCTCGCCGGTGCGGTACAGGTCAGTGTAGACGTCGCCGGGCACCGTGGCGAAATTCCAGCTGAACGTGGTCCCCTGGTATTCGGCGGGCAAAAGATGCAACTCTTCCCTGATGCCCTGCCCCGGGCGCATTTTTTCCATTTGCCAGCGGTGGCCGCTGAGGTCCAAATTGATTCTAGACATTGATACAACCTCGTTACTGAACGTATTACTCGTAATTAAAATAGACGGCACGTTTTTGCAGATAGTTCTCAATGCCGTAAACGCCGTCCTCGCCACCAACGCCGCTGCGCTTGTGGCCGGAGTGATAACCCTGAATATATCCGGAAATCGGCTGATTCACGAAGACCGTACCCACTTGCATGTGTTGGACGGCATGCATGATTTTCTTGAGGTCATTGGTGAAGATGTAGGACGACAGACCATCCTCCCGGTCATTGGTAATGGCCAGCGCTTGCTCGTAATCCTTGACCCGAATAATGGGCAGCACCGGCCCGAAAATCTCGTCCGTTGCCACTGGCATATCAGCCGTTACCTGAGTCAGTATCGTGGGTTCATACCAGTGACCTTTTTCAAATTCGGAGCCCTCAGGACGCTTTGCACCGATGGCGACCTGCGCGCCTTTTTTGATGCTTTCCTGAACCAGGCCGTTTACCCGCTCGATGCTCGCACCGGTCACGCTTGGCCCCATATCCACCTCCGAGTCCGGGCGGCCGTAGCGAATCTTTTTGACTCGCTCCAGCACCATGGCTTCGAACTTGTCGGCAATGGACTCCTGCACCAGAACCAGCTCGTTACAGATACACACCTGGCCACAATTGGCAAAGCGGGAAATCACCGCGGCATCGGCCGCTTTCTCCAGGTCGGCATCTTCAAGCACCACAAATGACGCCTTGCCCCCCAGCTCAAGTACCAGGCCAGAGACGTTTTCAGACGAAGCTTTATAGATCGCCTGCCCCGCACGTGTGCTGCCGGTTAAAGAGACCAGGCGAGTCATCGGGCTGGAGACCAGGTGGGAGCTAAGGGCAATGCCCGTACCGCTCACCAGGTTCAGTACGCCCGGCGGCAAACCCGCCTCGTGCGCAACCTGGCAAAACAGTGACGCCGTTACCGGCGTCGCCTCGTGGGGCTTGAGCACCATGGTGTTGCCCGTTACCAGCGCAGGGCCGACTTTCCGGCCGATCAACGCCAGCGGGAAGTTGTAGGCGCACAGACCCAACGTTACCCCGTACGGCACTTTTTGAATCCAGATCTGTTCATTGGGGTTATCCGACGGGTATATATTGCCTTCAATGCGCCGGGCGGCTTCCGCGGAGTACGTCAGGTAATTCAGTGTATCGTCGACCTCCCCTTGCGCCTCCGGTGTGGTTTTGCCCTGCTCCAGCACCAACAGGCGAACAAGTTCTTCTCGTCGTGCCTTCAAGCCTTCCACGATTGCCAGCAAATGCCGGCCGCGCGCAATCGCGGGAAGCGACTGCCAGTCCAGTTGAGCCTTTTGCGCACTTTTCAGAGCGCGGTCGGCGTCTTCCACAGTGCAATCGGGGATGGTTGCCCAAACCTCTTCGGTCGCCGGGTTTTCTACGGTGAAGGTGGCGCCATTGGAGGCGTCCACCCACTGGCCATCGATATAACACGGGTAGTGTTGCAGGGACGTAGTCATGATTCTGCTCCTCGTTCACGCCGATTGTTATTGGAATACAAGTATTGAAGTATGTTTTTCAAACAATGTCTTTCAGATAGCCCCTAAATCCCGAGGGCTTAGCGACCGGTGAATTGGGGTGGCCGCTTTTCCAGGAAGGCCTGAAAACCTTCCTCAGCGTCCTGCGTGTCATACAAGCCGTCCGCCAGCGCCTGCTCTCTTGCCAGCCCCTCGGCCAACGGCAGTTCACCGCCGTCCCGAACGGCCCGCTTGCTCGCCGCCAACGCCAGCGCTGGGCCGGCCGCTACCTGCTGGGCATACGCCATCGTTTCTGACTCAAGCGCGTCGGGTTCATAGAGGCGGTTGATCAACCCCCACTGGGCCGCCTCTTCCACCCCAAACGGATCGCCCGATGCCAATAGCTCCAGCGCGCGGGGCATTCCCACCAGACGGGTCAGGCGCTGAGTGCCGCCATTACCGGGAATCAGCCCCAGCTTAATTTCCGTCAGCCCCAAACGGTACGAACCGCGCGCGGCAAACCGAACATCACACGCCATCGCGAGCTCCAGGCCACCGCCAAGGGCGTGGCCGCCGATTTGCGCAATAAAGAACACACCACTGCATTCCATGGCGGCCAGCGTTCGCCGGGCTTGCTCGACCATGGCCTGATTGTCCGCCACGGAATTACTCTGGAACTCCTTGATGTCCGCACCCGCGCAGAAAAACCGATCGCTGGCGCTACGCAACACGGCCACCAAAATATCGTCGCGCTGGTCGACGTCCCTCACCGCGTCGTAAAGGGCTTGCTGTACCGACAGGTTGTAAGCGTTCGCGGGCGGGCGATTGAGTGTGATTTGCGCGACGCCCCGGGCCACGCTAACGGAAACGACAGTCTCAGCGTTGGGCGCCATGGGGAGCCTCCTTTACAGACTCTTGTTTTATGGCGTCACTGTGCTCTCCCAATGCCGGCGCGGCGAGGCTGGAAGTAAGTGGCTCATTGTTAAATCGGATCGGACAACGCGTGGTCTGGTACTCAAAGCCACGGCTATTGGTCACGCTTTGCAACATGGATAACGCTTTAATGCCGTCATGCTCAACCAGCTCGCGCCAGTTCAACACCGGTGCGCACCAAATGTCCGCCGGCTCCAATATGCCCAGCCAGTGTTCAGTGGTTTGAGTGTTCAGGTGCTCGGCCAATATTTTTTTGATGGGGTCCCGCAGCTCAAACCAACGGCTCGGATCGGCGTACGCTTTTAACGGCTCGCACGCAAACAGTTCCGCCAATGCGGTAATGGAGCCCATGGCCAGTGCCAAATAACCGTTTTGCGTTTGGTAGAGTCCATAGGGGGCGGCAACCAGTGAGTGGGCGGGGTTCTGTTCGCCACGACTGACCGGTTCACCATCCTGATAAAACAGCGTCAGCGGCTCGAACTGAAAGTCCAATATCGCTTCGAGCATACTGACTTCAACACGCGTCCCTTCTCCACTGACCAGTGCTGCCAGAACGCCTTGCACCAATTGCGAGCCCGCCAGGTAGTCGGCGATAGCCAGTCCCATGGGCACCGGGCCGTCACTCTCCGCACCGCTGAGCTGAGTCAACCCGGACAACGCTTGAACCAGAAGGTCCTGACCGGGTTTGTGACGCCAGGGCCCGTCCGCCCCGTAGCCGGAAATCTCGCCGTACACCAGCGTCGGGTTGGAGCTCTTCAGGGTGTCATAGTCGAGGCCGAGACGGTTCATGACACCGGGGCGAAAATTGTGAACAACTACATCCGATGCCGCCACGAGCCGAGAGATCAGCGCATAGTCCTCCGCGTTTTTGAGGTTAACCCTGAGGCTTTCCTTATTTCGGTTTATGGCCTGAAAAAACGCCGACACGCCATCGAGATTCAACTGCGGAGCGTAGATTTTCCGCGTTAAATCACCCTGCTCATGGTGCTCCACTTTTATGACCCGCGCACCCAGGTCACTCAGCCTCAAGGTGGCGACCGGGCCGGCCAGAAACTGGGTAAAGTCGAGGACACGTATCCCCTCAAGTGGTCTGGTCACAGCGAGAACTCCTTCGTAATGCTTTCGGTCGAATCGCCCAAGACCGGTGCCGCCCGGGAAGAAAACAGCTTTTCCCCGTTGATTCGGATGGGGCAGCGAGTCGTCCGCAGACTGACCGTGTCTCCCCGGGAGACCGTCTGCTCCATTTCCAAAACCTGGTAAGCCTCTTCTTCCGTCAAACGCTGATGGTCGAGCACGTCCGAGCACCAGTAGCCCTCTGGCTCCAACACCGAGAGCCAGTGGCGTGTGGTCTGCGTGCGCAAATGTTCGGAGAGGTGGGCCTTGATGTGATCGCGGTGGTCAAACTGCGCCTGGGGCGTATCGAACGTCTCCAGGCCGGTACAACCGAGGGCACGGCAGAGTGTCTCCAGGGAGCCCATAGAGAGCGCGATATGACCATCGGCGGTTGGGTAAATGCCGTATGGCGCACCGAGGTAGACGTGCGCTCCAGCCACCGCGCTTCGCTGGGGCAGTTGCTGCCCCTGATTCAGAAATACCGTCAGCCCTTCGAACTGCAGATCCAGTATGGACTCCAGCAAACTGACGCTGACCTTGCTGCCCTGTCCACTTCGTCGGCGTTGCACCAGCGCGGCAAGAATGCCCTGCGCCAAGTGGGTGCCGCACAGCATGTCCGCCACTGCAATACCAAAGGGCGTGGGCGGTTTATCCGCCGTGTTGCTCAACCAGGTCAACCCGGATACCGATTGCGCCAGCAGGTCCTGACCCGGCCGGTCGCGCCAGGGGCCTGACTCGCCATAACCGCTGACCTCACCGTACACAATGCTCGGGTTCAACTCGTAGACGCTGTCATAGTCCAGCCCCAGACGATCCATAATGCCCGGGCGAAAGTTATGGGTCATCACATCCGCCTGTGCCACTAGGCGGCGCACCCGCTCCAGGTCGTCCGGATCCTTCAGGTTGGCTGTAAAGCTTTCCTTGTTACGGTTGATGGTGTGAAACAGGACGGAATCTCCGTCCGCCCACAGGTTTTTGGTCGCCGACTTCCGACAGGCATCGCCAGCGCCCGGGCGCTCGACTTTGATCACCCGCGCGCCGAGGTCTGCCAGTCTCAAACCGGCGTATGGCCCCGCCAAATACTGACTGAATTCGAGAACCGTCAGGCCCTCAAGCGGCAGTTTCATACGTTCAGCCTTTCGGGGTTTGGTACAGTTTATTCAGGTGCCTCAACAGCGCCTTTTCGTCGCCCCCGTCCATCAGGTACTCGCGAATCGGGGCGCCGGCGTTGTCCTGAAAATTCATATGGCCGTGGTATCGGGGCCGCAAAAACGCGCGATCCAGTGCTGGCAGCGTATCGACAAAGTAATTGTCGGAAACCTGGTTGGCGGTTTCATCCAACCATGCCTGGCGATAACCCGGCTGACCACCAAATTCAATATAGAAGCCTTTCTGCATTTCCGCATTGGCGACAAACCGGGCGTATTTAGCCGCTATCTCTTTATGGCTGGAGCTGGCAGAAATGGCCAGGCCTGTGCCACCCAAAGTGGTGCGACAGCGCTCGCCGTTTTCCAGCACCACTACGTCCGCAAACTTCACGCGCCGACGGGCGTAATTGGGCTTGGCATAGTTTGCATACCCATAGGCGAAGGGGCAGTAGGCGAAATCGTCGGTTTGCGTCATTGCCTCGTAAACTTTGATGGGGTTCCAGTCAAAGCACTGGCGATCCAGGTGTACGGACAGGTCACGCAACCGCTGCAGGGCTTCGGTGCCAACGGCCTCGCTGACCACTTCCCCGTCGCTCACGCAGGGGTCTTCCCCCAGGGTGCAGCACAGCATGTAGAAGTTCATCAACGTATCCTGCGGAATCGAGGGCACGGCCACCTTGCCTTGCCTGGCCAAGGCCATCAGATCATCCCAGGTCTGGGGCATGCCCGCGCCCGCCTCTTCCAGCAAGTCCATACGCGCCGAAGCCACCGGGGTGGCGGCATCAATGGCCAAGGCCCACTGTTGATCGGCATACCGGTAGCTTTCGTGGGAATGGCCAACCGTGTTGGCCGCCTGGTCTGCGAGAAAGTCCTCACCCACCCAGTCTTCCAGAGGCACAATCACCCCGGTTTGAGCGGCAAAGCCGGCCCAGGGGTGGTCGATGACCAGCAAGTCATACTCTCTCGCCAGCTCATCAATGGGCTGGTCCGCAAAGGCCTGCAGGGAGCGTTTGCTCCAGGTAATGCGCACCCCCGGATTCAACTCTTCAAAGCGTTGGGCCGTCGCTGTCATGGGCACGTAGCCCCGGGTATGCCCCCAAGTGATGCCTTTTAATTCAGTAACCGATTGACTCATCTCAACTCCGCTCAATTCATTCATATATAAATGATTAATTCTATGGTAAATTGTAGACAGTCAGCATACAATCATTTTTGTCATTCATTGACGAGTTCCAGCAAGCCAAGTGGAGCCCCTACCGGGAGTTTGCGATACTGCCGACACTTAACCGACGGAGCCCTTACGCAACGATGAACCGAACCACCAAATACTCTGCCCCGGCCCTGGACAAGGGGTTGGATATCCTTGAGCACCTGTCCGACAACGTAGCCCCCTTGTCACAAGCGGAGATCGCTACCGGCTTGGGGCGCAGCCCCAATGAAATCTACCGGGTTCTGGTGGGGCTGGAGGCACGCGGCTATATCCTGCGGGACGAGTCCTCCGGCAAATATCGCTTATCACTAAAGTTGTACACGCTCTCGCACACCCACTCCCCCATTGAACAACTGACGCAAGCGGCGCAGCTTCCCATGATGGAGCTGGCCGAGACCGTGGGGCAGTCCTGCCACCTGAGCGTGCCTTACGAGGGAAAACTGATGGTGGTCAGCCAGGTAAAAAGCCCCGAGCCAGTGTCGCTCTCTATCTCCGAGGGAACCCTGTTTCCCCTCTTCTCGACAACCTCCGGGCGCGTGCTGCTGGCGCACTACAGCGAAGAGCAGCTCGAAAAGCTGCTGATCGACGCCGGTCAGGAACCTCACCTCAGCGACGAACAAAAACAGCAGTTCCTCGCCGAACTGGAGACCATCCGGCGGGACCGCTACCACTTCGCCCCCAGCGACATCACCATGGGCGTTACGGACTGCGCGGCCTTTGTGGGCATGGCGGGTTCGGGGCTGACGGCGGCGGTCGCCGCCTCCTCGCTCACCTCCACCCTGGGGCGCCACCACGACCGGGAGTCCATTGTGGCAGCGGTGCTCGCCACAGCGGACAAGATCAACCAGCGGCTGGGCATCCACCGAGCCGGTTAACAACCTTGCACCCTTATTGTACACTGACAATTGTCTACACTAAGGGTGTGCTATGTATTTCCGCCTGTTTTCTTCATTTTCTGGTTTTGCTCATGTCTATCTCGCTTATGACGGGTTGCTCTCAGGCGCCTGCACGTCCGACCTTTGCGCAGGATTTAGCGCTTCTCTCTCGCCACCAGTCCCCGGTCGTATTGGAGGATGGCCATCGAAAAGTGATGGCTCTCGCCGAGCTACAAGGTCGGGTAATGGTGAGCACGGCCCGCGGGGACCAAGGAGAAAGCCACGGCTGGATCAACCGGGACTATTTGGCGCAAGCCGAACGGGTGTCCGGTGCGGCGGTCGGTGGCGCAGACCGGCTGAGCTTCGGGCCGGAAACGGGGCCCTATTCATTGTTTTTTGAGCCGGGCGTTGAACAAACGGGGGATAACGTGCGCTTTCAACCCGCCATCTCCACGCAGCGCTATCAACTCCTCCACCGCACCGCCACAGAAGCGGTGTTCAGCCAACAGGTACAACTGGAGAGCTATCAGGGGCAGGTGCTTGATCTGGACGTTAAGCGCAGTATCCACCTTCTCGACGCCAACCATATCGAAAACGCGTTGAAGGTCGAGCTTCCCCAGGGACTGGACTACGTCGGCTTCAAGGCGCAAACGGAAATCACCAATACCGGGCGCGCCATGAGGGACGAGACCGGCCTGATCTCCCTGTGGCACCTGGGTGCCTTTGAGACCAGCCCGCACAACACCGTCGTCATTCCGACCCGAGGGCAACCGACAGGAGTAACACCCTATTTCAACGACACCCGCGCGTCTCACACGACAGTAGTGGAGGGTACTGTGTATTACCGGGCCGATGCCCAGTACATGAATAAAATCGGCCTCCCACCCGAACATACCCTGCCCATGATGAGCGCATGGGACCCGGCCCTGGAGCGGCTCACGCTCGTGGTCTTTTCCTTTGATCCGGCCGCCAAACGCTACGTCAACTCCACCTGGCTGCCGGGGGCGCTTTCTCCAGAGCAAGTGCCCTATCAAGGGGATGTGATCAACGTTTTTAATGACGGCTTAATGGAGGACGGTAAACGTTTCGGTCCATTTTACGAGCTCGAGTCCTCCTCCCCCGCCCTACGGCTCACACAGGGCGAAAGCGCCCGCCACCAGCAGACCACCCTGCACTTTCAGGGTGATCGGCAAGCATTGAACAGGCTCGCACAAGCAACGCTGGGCCTAAGCCTGGACACCATAGAGCACCAGTTTGCGCAGGCCGCCGATACAACCGACTAACTAACGGGAGAAATAGCAATGGCCACTATTCTGATTACCGGTGCCAACCGGGGCCTCGGCCTGGGGCTGGTGCAACAATACCTCGCCCAGGGGCACCAGGTACTGGCGACCCACCGCCCCGGCAGTAGCACCGAGGGCTGGAAAGGACTGGCGGAAAGCGCCAGCGGGCAGCTGACGCCGGTAGAGCTGGACTTACAGGACGACCTATCGATTGAACAGTGCGCTCAGCACCTCAAGGCGGCGGGTCCTATCGATATCATGATCAACAACGCCGGCACCACCAACCACCAGCCTCTGGGAAGCTGGACACGAGCCGCCTTTATCGACAGCTACCAGAGCAACGCAGTCGGGCCGGCACTGCTAATACAAGTTTTGCGAGACAACCTCACCCAAGGCGCCCGCCTTATCCAGCTCAGTTCCGGCCTGGCGTCAATTGCGGAAAATATCGGGGCCGACGGACCGTTTGAGGAATACGCCATGAGCAAAGTGGCGCTGAATCTGCTGACCCACAGGCTTGCGCACAAACTTGCGGAGCGGGGCATCATTACTGCGGCGATCAGTCCCGGCTGGGTCAAAACCGATATGGGAGGCAACGAGGCGCCGACGTCCGTAGAGCAAGCTTCACGAGCGATCGTCCAAACCATCGGACAACTCCGACCCGAGCAGTCCGGTGGCTTTTTTGACTTGGATGGATCGCCTATCCGCTGGTAAGGCGGCCAGATTGGCAATCAATGTCAGCGATTCCTCGTCTGTGGCTACTAAAAGCGGATCAAAACCTCTAAAAACGGTCCAAAATGCCAAATGAACCCCTCCTGTTGGCCAGTTATGGCTCGCCCGTTTCCGGGCGGGCTCATCCTCCATAAGGCCTCTCCCCTAGCTCTACCCCCCTGAACCCCGCCTCCCGACGGCTCTGAACAGCCGCAATCGCTGGTAACTCTTAGCTCACCCCTTGCAATTCAATCAAAACACAGACATTATTATGTTTATTGTATACAATAATTGCACATAATTTATGGCTAATAACACGCAATATTCTTTGTTTTCCCGCCTCTTCAGTGAGCCCGGAAGCGTTTATACCCGCCTCCTGGAGGACATCGCCCAGAGGGTGTTCGTCAGTGGCGACCGCCTGGTGACCACCGCCCTGGCGCAACGCTATGACACCAGCATCAACCCGGTGCGGGAAGCCCTCAAGCAACTGCAGGGCGAAGGTCTGGTGAGTTTTCAGCGCAACAGTGGCGCGCGGGTCATGCACTTTGAGTACTCCACCATGCGCGACGTCTATGAACTGTTGCAGCTGCTGGAACCCTATTTACTGGACTGGTTTATCGAAGAGCACACGGAAGCCCCGCTGGCCCGCCTGGAGGCTTTGCTCGAAGAGATGAAGGCGCTCACCGCCAAAGACGTCGACCAGTTCAAGGAGCTGGACACCCTGTTCCACTGGGAGATGTACCGCCACCACTACAACCGGGATGTGGTCGACCTTTGGAAACGCCAGCGGCTGAGACTGCTGGCGCTGCACGCCAACATGCCCATCAGTGACTCGCGTATTCAAGCCGCCATTGATGAGCATAAAGCCATCATTGCGCCACTGCGTCAGCGTGACAAACCCTCTGCCCGCGCCGCGCTGGTCCAACACATTCACAACGGCGGGGACTATTGGTCCCGGCAGGTCACGTCACGCCTATGAAAATTACCGCCATCAAGCCCTACGCCTTTTGGCTAGGCTTTCGAAACGTCTGTCTGGTCAAGGTTGAAACCGACGAGGGAATTCACGGATGGGGCGAGTCCGGGCTTTCGGGTCGCGAACGGGCCGTCGTGGGGGCCATTGAGCACTTCCGGGAATTTCTGATCGGGCGGTCCGCCACCGATATCGGAGCGCTCTGGCAAGAGATGTACCGGAGCCAGTATTTCGAGGGTGGACGAGTGCTCTCCGCCGCCATTTCCGCCATTGATATCGCGCTTCATGACCTGCTGGGTAAAGCCCTGAACCAACCGGTGTATCAGTTGCTTGGCGGCAAGCAACGCGACCGTATTCCTCTGTTTATCACCTCCACCCTCGCCTTCGGCGAGGCTTTTGTAGACGACCTTCTGCAAAAGCAGAGCGAGGGCTGGTCCGTCATACGAGCCACCACCGGTGAACACGGTCGCCCGGGCCAGGCCACCGAATTTGACCCGCGGCGCTCACTGGCCAGCGCGGCGCACTGGTTGACGCGCGCCCGAGAGCAACTTGGCCCGGAAACCGTGTTGGGCATTGACTACCACCACCGACTGTCCGTGGCGGAAACCCTGTCTTTTTGTCAGCGCATGCCCACCGGCACTCTGGACTTTCTGGAAGAGCCCATCCGGGACGAAAGCCCCGCCGCATACCAGGCCTTACGCCAATCGGTCGATATCCCCCTGGCCATTGGTGAAGAGCTCACCAGCAAGTGGGCCTTTGCGCCCTACGTGAATCAGAACCTGACGCAGTTCGGGCGTATTGATTTATGCAATGCCGGCGGGTTTACCGAAGCGGCCAAAATCACCGCGATGTGCGAGAGCCACTACATTGACATGATGCCGCACAACCCGCTAAGCCCGCTGTGCACGGCCGCATCTGTTCACTACTGCGCGGCCATTCCCAACCTTGCCTGGCTTGAGCTCTCCCCCTACGACGGAGACATGAGCGAACATGAGCGGGTTTTCGGAACCCTACCGACCCTGAGCGACAACCACTTCACGGTCAGCGATTCCCCCGGCCTGGGTATTGACGTCGATGAGGCCGCCATCCAGTCGCAAACCTTCAACTTTTGGGAGCCACCACGGTTGATCAAGCCGGACGGCTCCTACACCAACTGGTAACCCCCAATAACAACGCGGTATCCATCTTATGAGTGCATCCGAGCAACCCCACAAGCCCCGTAAAAAAGGCACCATCCTGGCGCTGATTTTCATCAGTGTGGTCATCAACTACATGGACCGGACCAATATTTCGGTGGCCGCCAGCGCGATGTCGGAAGATCTGGGACTGTCGACGGTACAGTTGGGCATCTTGTTTTCCGCCTTTGCCTGGACCTACTCCGTTATGCAAATACCCGGGGGCATGGTGGTCGACTTGGTAAAAACCCGAATCCTTTACCCGTTTATTCTGGTGGTTTGGTCGATGGCCACTCTTATCCAGGGACTGGTCAGTTCAATGGCCGCACTAGTGGGCTGCCGCATGGCCATCGGTTTTTTTGAAGCACCCTCCTACCCCGCCAACAATAAAATTGTGACGCGCTGGTTTCCTGTGGAACAGCGAGCCAGCGCCATTGCGATTTACACCTCGGGTCAGTTCATTGGGTTGGCTTTCTTAATGCCGGTACTCGCCTTTATTCAGGATCTGTTTGGTTGGCGTGGTCTGTTTATCGTTTCGGCCCTGATCGGTTTCGTTTGGGCGGCGGTCTGGTTTTTTGTGTACCGGGATCCGGACGAAACGCCGCGCGAAGCGGGAGAAAAGCCTCTGCTGGCTGAGCCTCAGGCCGGCCTTTCCTGGCACAACCTGAGGGTGGCCTTCTCCAACCGCAAACTGTGGGGCGTCTACATCGGACAATTCTGCCTGGGCGGAACGCTGATCTTTTTTTTAACTTGGTTTCCTACCTATCTGAAAGAGTACCGGGGCTATGACACATTGGATACCGGCCTACTCGCCTCCGTACCTTTCCTGGCCGCGTTTTGTGGCGTACTGCTATCCGGCTTTTTCTCCGACTTAATGGTGCGTAAGGGCTTTTCCAACGAGCTTGCCCGCAAGGCCCCTATTATTGTCGGCTTGCTGCTATCCAGCTCCGTGATGGGCGCCAACTATGTGAACTCCACCTTCTGGGTGACATTCTTTCTGTCACTCACTTTCTTCGGGAACGGCCTCGCCTCCATTAATTGGGTGTTTGTATCATTACTGGCGCCAAAAAACATGATCGGCCTGGTGGGCGGTTGCTTCAATTTTATCGGTGCCCTCTCGGCCGTTACCGTGCCCGTGGCCATCGGCTTTCTCGCCAGCGAAGGTGACTTCCGACCGGCCCTGTTCCTGGTGACCGGTCTTGCAGTGGTCGGCCTACTCTCCTACCTGTTTTTGGTCGGCAAAGTCGAGCGTATCCAACTGCAGCCCAAGTTGTCCGAGGAGTCAACGTCATGAGCTTTATGACCTTTGGCGAAATCATGTTGCGGCTGACGCCCGGCCGCCATCTCGACACGCTGCCCCAAAGTCAGGCACTCAATATGGATTTCGCCGGGGCAGAAAGCAACGTTGCCAGCTCTCTGGCCCTGTTGGGGCACCACTGCCACATGGTCACAAAAATCCCCGACAACCCGGTCGGGGAAGCGGCAGTAGCAAGCCTGCGTCGCTTCGGCATCGACACACGCCACATTCAACGAGGCGGGGAACGCCTGGGAACCTACTTCATTGAAATGGGCACCTCCATCCGCCCCTCTCGTGTCACTTATGACCGCGCTTACTCCGCTCTCGCGCAAATGGCGCCCGAAGACTTTGACTGGAATACCGTTCTCAAAGGGCAGCAGTGGTTGCATTTATCGGGCATTACCCCGGCGATTTCCCCGCAATGCGCGGAGGCCACCGTCGACGCGGCCCGCACCGCCAAGGCCATGGGATTGTCCGTCAGTTTTGATTTGAACTTTCGCCGCACGCTGTGGGAGAGCCCCGGAAAAGCACGGGACTACTTCGAGCGCATTCTCGAGCACACGGACCTCGCGCTGGGGAACGCAGGCGTTATGGCCGACGTTTTTGGCGAGCAGTACACGGGTGACGCCCCGGCCGTTGCCACTGCGGCGGCGACCTCTCTCCGAGAGCGGTTCGGTGTCGACGCTGCCACCACCGCCCGGAATCATCACGATGCCAATCACAACACTGTGGCTGGTGTTCTAGTGTCGGACGCTGGTCTCCATCTGTCACAACAGATCAGCGTCGGGATTCTGGATCGCCTAGGGACCGGCGATGCCTTCGCGGCCGGTTTGATTCACGGCTACCTCAATAGCTGGCCGGAACCCATCCGAATTGAGTTTGCCGCCGCCGCTTTCGCGCTGGCCCACACCATTGCTGGAGACCAGCACTGGTGCTCGGAAGCAGAGATTCAACACATCGCCGACGGTCACCACTCCGGTCACATTATTCGCTAGCGGGAGCGCTCCATGAGAGAACAAATCGTGAAACGACTGATTGCCGAGAAGCTCGTTGTGATCATCCGTGTCAAGGATCCCAACGAGATCGACAACATTGTGCAATGTATTGCCGACGGCGGAGGCGGCGCGGTGGAGATCACCAGCAATACGCCCCTTTACACTTCTGCGATTGCCCGCATCAAGCGGCAGTTCCCCCAGCTTTTGGTGGGAGCCGGCACCATTACCGACCCGGCGCTCGCCCAGGAAGCCATTGACGCCGGGGCTGAGTTTCTGGTCACGCCCAACACCTCCGAGTCTGTTGTGCGCACCGCACATGCGGCTTGCATTCCCGTCGTGATGGGCGCCATGACCCCCACTGAAGTCCACGCCGCCCAAACGGCCAGGGCTGACATCGTCAAACTGTTCCCCGCTGGGAATCTTGGCCCTGAGTATCTCGCTGCGCTTGCTCGTGGGCCCTTTTTACACACCCCTTTTTTCCCCGTTGGCGGCATCGACGAAACCAACGCTCACGAATGGATGCAAAACGGCGCGATTGGCGTCGGTGTCGGGGGAAGTCTGGCCTGCCCGGTTCACACCGAACTAGAAAAAACCGAGCTCACCGGCCGAATCCGGCAGCTGATCACTGCGTTACATTCAGATAACTCTCAATAACGGAGCCTCTCATGAAAAAAACTCATATAGCTCTGGGTCTTTCACTGGCATTGCTAGGCGCCTGCGAAGCTCCAGAGAAAGACGCTGTCTCACAGACGCCCGTACAAAAACCAAAGACACTGGAAACGCTGTTTGCTTTCGACAAAAGGTCCCTGCCTGACGCTCTGAGTGTGAACAACGCCGAGATAGAGTCCGTGGCCTCGCCAGACAATGGCCGGGCGGCGCGCATCCGCCTGAAAGCCAAAGCGCACAAAGAGGCCGGGTTCGAATTCGTCCCAAACACGCCATGGGACTGGTCTTCTTACGGTCCCTTCGCACTGGCGCTGGACATTCAAAACCCACTCAATGAGTCGACCCATTTGTACCTCACCGTCACCGATGGCGAGGGGCAAACGCACAACCGCAGTTTTGCGGTGCCTGCCCACAGTGACACCTCCTATTACATGGAGCTTAAAGGGCACGATCTCGACGTCGATTCCGGGCTGCGCGCCAACCCACCGTACTGGATAACCGACGACACACCCATTGACTGGCGCTGGGGCACCAAGAACATCAATCTGTCCGAGGTGCAGAGCGTGAGCTTTTCGGTGCGCGGCCTGCTCAGCGACCGCACACTAGTCATCGACGACGTGCGCTTGCTCGCGGAGCCTGAAGTAGACACGAAGTACCTGACCGGTTTGGTGGACCGGCTTGGGCAAAACGCCAAAGTAGACTTTGAAGGCAAAATTACCGACAAATCAGAGCTGGGCGAGCAGCGCAAACGCGAGCAGAAAACCCTGCGGGATACCCCCTGGCCCGAACGCTCCCGCTTTGGCGGTTGGAAACAAGGGCCGCAGCTCGAAGCGACCGGTTACTTTAGAACAGCCAGGCACGAGGGCAAATGGTCTCTGGTGGACCCGGACGGTTACCTCTTTTTCTCCCACGGCATTGCCAATGTCCGCATGGCCAACACCTCGACCATGACCGGCTACGATTTCGACCACAAATTCATTGAGCCGCGCGCCAAAGACGACTTCACTCCGGAAGACTCCAAGGGGCTCAACCAAGTCAGCGAGGAAGCGGTCCCCAGTCGACATGTGGAGTCCGAACTGCGCGCCGACATGTTCCAGTGGCTGCCCAGCTACGATGAACCGCAGGGCAAACACTTTGGGTACCGCCGTTCGGTGCACTCAGGTCCGCTGAAACAGGGGGAAACCTACAGCTTTTATCGAGCCAACCTGGAGCACAAATACGCCGACAGCCACCCCGAGGGCTTTATGGCCGCCTGGCGCGAGACGACGGTGGACCGGATGTTGAGCTGGGGCTTCACCTCCTTCGGGAACTGGCTCTCCCCCGACTTTTATCAGATGGACCGTATTCCCTACTTTGCCAACGGCTGGATTATCGGCAATTTCAAAACCGTTTCCAGCGGCAATGACTACTGGAGCCCCCTGCCCGACCCGTTTGACCCCCACTTTGCCGAACGGGCCGATCAAACCCTGAAACAAGTGGCGGCAGAGGTCCAGAACAGCCAATGGTGCGTCGGGGTCTTTATCGACAACGAGAAAAGCTGGGGCTCCAGCGGCTCAGTCACGCAGCGCTACGGCCTGGTGCTGAACACGCTGGGACGGGACGCACAGGAGAGCCCGACCAAGGCGGAATTCTCGCGCTTGATGCGCGAAAAGTACCCGTCCATCTCAGCGCTCAACAAGCAGTGGGGCACCGCAGTACCTGACTGGGAGGCGTTCGAGCGCGGCGTCACTCTCTCTGACTACCCGGACGCCTTGCAGGACGATTTGTCGACACTGCTTCATCACTACGCCAACGAGTACTTTGCCATCGTCGCGAAGGCGGTTGAGAAGCACCTGCCCAACCACCTCTACATGGGGGCACGCTTTGCGGATTGGGGTATGACCCCCGAAATTCGCACCGCAGCCGCCACTCATGCCGACGTTATGAGCTATAACTATTATAAGGAAGGCCTTCACCCGGAGTTCTGGCAGTTCCTCGAAGAGGTCGACAAACCAAGCATCATCGGCGAGTTCCATATGGGCGCCTCGGACAGCGGACTGTTCAACCCCGGCCTGGTGCACACAACATCTCAATCCGACCGAGCGGCCACCTATAAGGCCTACATGAACAGCGTGCTCGAGAACCCCTATTTCGTGGGGGCCCACTGGTTTCAATACCTGGACTCCCCGCTGACAGGGCGTGCGTACGACGGAGAGAACTACAACGTCGGCTTTGTCAGCGTCACCGATCGCCCCTACCCGGAAATGATTGAGGCCGCGAAGGCGTTTAACAAACGGTTATATGAGGTACGTTATGTCAAGCCGTAGCGGGCCTGGCCATCAAGGAGCCTCCTTTCCCAGTCCAATTTGAGCCGGGGATATGACACGAGGATACATCTAATATTTTGTCTACAATTTTCTATTGACAATCGGCTTTTAGAGTAGGAATATGAGAGTTGTGGTGCAGTCCACCGCTCTACGTCTCGGAGCCCAGCAAGAGGCTCCACAACCAATAAAAGCAATGAGTTGAAGGCCATGCGAAACGCTTGCCTTTGACCAGCAATCACCAGGAGAGCTTGATATGACTAAAACCCCTTTTAAGTACGGGGCGCTATCCGCCGCGATTATGGCGGCCACTAGCGTCAGCTCGTTCGCCCAGGAGGGCAACGACACCCAGATGCTCGAAGAAGTCGTAGTGACTGGCATCCGCCAGTCCTTGACCAACGCGATGGACATCAAGCGCGACGCTTCGGGCGTTGTCGACGCCATTTCTGCCGAAGACATCGGTAAATTCCCGGACTCCAACCTGGCAGAGTCTCTTCAGCGGGTCACCGGTGTATCTATCGACCGCTCCAACAACGAAGGGAACCAGGTCACCGTACGAGGCTTTGGACCATCCTTTAATCTGGTCACAATGAACGGTCGCCAGATGCCCAATTCCAACGCACTCGCTTCTAAGGGCATTACCCGCAGCTTTAACTTCCAAGAGATCGCCGCCGAAAGCGTTTCGGGGGTTGAGGTTTACAAATCTGGCCGCGCCACCATCAGTTCGGGCGGCATTGGCTCTACCATCAACATTAAAACCGCCCGCCCCTTTGACTACGAAGGCTTCACCGCCGCCGGCAGCATAAAAGGCATGATGGACCAGAGTAACGAGGAGGGTGATGACATTACCCCCGAAATCTCGGCCATGGTCAGCACCACTTTCATGGACGACATCTTTGGTCTTCTGGTTTCAGGCTCCTACTCTGAGCGTGACAGCCAGAGCCAGCGCGTAGGTACTCAAGCCTGGGTACGCAACCAAGGGCAAGTCGCCGACTCAGATGGCAATGTCATTCCTCCAGACGGCAATTTCTGGGCCCCTTATACCTTTGATGTCGATGTTTCCAATCATTACCGTACCCGCGAAAATGCTCAGGTCGTCTTTCAGTTTGCGCCGTCCGATAGCGTGAGAGCAACTTTGGATTACGTGATGTCGGACTATGAAGAAAATATCGACATGAACCGTACCAGCTACTGGTTTGACAACCCCGTCAGCCAGGTCGACCAAAATGGTACTCCGGTCTCAATCCGCAATCCCAATGACGAGTTAAACTTCTGGGCCTGGGATTATCACTTCCTGACAGAGAACGACTCTTTCGGCTTAAACGTTGAGTGGGATGTTACCGATAATCTGAGTCTGAGCTTCGATGCTCACGACTCCACTTCGCATTCGCAGCCGGATGGAGAGCAAGCCGAAACCATTGCCAACCTGAAAAACCCGCGTCTCGACACCGACAACGACCCTAGCACGCCACCGGTTGGCTTGGTGGATATCGGTGCAGACCTCAATGGTACAGGCCTACCAACGGTTATCTATGACGATTCGGATTTGATTGCGGAAACCGGCGGCGGAGCGTACGACAAGGGCAGCATTGTTTCCGACCTCTTCCAGAAACGTGGTAATGAGATTGAAAACAACATCAAGCAGTACGAAATCGGCGGGCAATGGGACAACGCCGGTGACGGCGCACTTAGGACTGTTCACTTCGGCATTGAATCCACTGAGTACAATGTCGACGCCTACCGGACCGCCACGTTCAGTTTCGTAAACGCGGACCTCACTGACCTTGACTTGAACTTCTACGATCGCGATAATTTCGGCGATGACCTGGGCGACACCAGTGGCCTGTTCCCTTACCTTACGGATTACGACGCAGCTGACTTCATTGATATCCTGGACCAACAGGGCGATTTCTTTGTTAACCCTCCCACTATCAATCGTATAATGGAGGAAACAACAGCCGCCTACGTGGCGCTGGACCTGGAAACTGAGTTTAACGATCTTCCTGTAACCATTAATGCGGGGCTTCGTTACGAAGATACAGACACTGAAGGTACATCAGTGCAAAATGGCTTCGTAGATCTTTACTACCGCAACACTGAAGAACTTTACGTCGTTCCCGGAGAAACGCCGTCAGAACAGACGTTGAAGGGTGGGTACACCCGGTTTCTTCCGAATTTGGATGTTAAAGTTGACTTGAGCGAAGATTGGGTAACTCGCTTCAGCTACAGCAAAACTTTGGCTCGTCCAGACGTTTCGGCAATGTTTCCTGCCACTCAAATCAACGTAGTCCGCCCCAACGGCCCATTTAACGCCACCCAGGGCAACCCAGGGCTTTTACCGTACGAGTCAGAAAACATTGATCTATCCGTAGAGTGGTATTACGGCACGGGTAGCTATGCTTCTATGGGTTATTTCAAGAAATATGTGAGTAACTTTATCGGCTCCACCGTTGAGAAGCGCGAGATTCTCGATGTAAACGGCGAACCCCTTCGTGACCCAAGTGTTGATCCACGTCAAGGTTGCCCCGATGCCTCGACAGACCCTCTCAACGAATCGTGCCTGTCACAAGCAGGCGACCCCGTCGTAACCTGGGATGTGGGTACTCCAGGCAACCTGGAAGACGCCGAAGTAAGCGGCTGGGAAATCAACCTGCAACATATGTTCGGCGAGAGTGGTTTTGGTGCAATTGCCAATGCCACCTTCGTAGACGGCGATGTTGAATATGACATCTCATCGTTCGACCAGTCCCTGGCTTTGACTGGCCTGAGCGATTCAGCTAACTTGATAGGGTTCTACGAAAAAGACGGCCTCCAGATTCGTCTAGCTTACAACTGGCGCGATGATTTCCTGTTGAGCACAGGCCAGCCGCAAAACGGCAATGAGCCGACGTTTACCGAAGCCTACGGTCAGCTGGACTTGAACGCCAGCTATGACATCAACGATTATGTGTCGATATTCCTTGAGGGCTTGAACATCACCGAGGAAACCACCCGCCGCCATGGTCGTTATGCCGAACAGCTGTTAAGCGCTGAGCAGTATGGTTCTCGTTATAACATTGGCATTCGTGCCAAGTTCTAAACAACCGTTGATCGCTAACAGTTAAGCACCATCAGGGAAGGCCGTCACATGTGTGGCGGCCTTTCTCTATCACGCCAATAAGAACAGGCCTCTCCAATTAACGAGGAGGACATCAGGTGGTCAAACCAATTACCTCAGTGGTTATTGTCGGTGGTGGCACCGCGGGGTGGATTACCGCTGGCACCCTGGCAGCCAGAGTCTCCACGCAGGGGCACTCGCCCACCATCACGCTTATTGAGTCACCCAATGTACCCACCGTCGGTGTCGGCGAAGGCACTTGGCCCACCATGCGCTCGACGCTCAGGAAAATGGGCATTCGCGAGACCGACTTCATTCGCCGATGTCACGCCTCATTCAAACAGGGCGCCAAATTTGCCCGGTGGGCGACCGGCAAAGACGACGATTTTTACTACCATCCACTGGTGCAACCCCACCAGTTTTCTCAATTGAATCTGGCCCCGTATTGGCAAGCCGAACGGCAGCAGGCCTCTTTCTCACAGGCGGTATGCCCTCAGGAGGCCCTGTGCGAACATGGGCTCGCGCCCAAGCTGATCACTACCCCCGAATTTGAAGCGGTGGCAAACTACGCCTACCATCTGGACGCCGGCGCTTTTTCCGAGTTTCTCAAAGAGCACTGCACTCAAAACCTGGGCGTGCGTCACCTGCAGGCCGACGTTTCCGGCGTAGAGTCCGCCGACAACGGTGATATCAAGGCCGTCCTGACCGGGCAGGAAGGCCCCGTGGAGGGCGATCTGTTTATCGATTGCACCGGGTTCAAATCCCTTCTGCTGGGCGGGCATTTCCAGGTTCCCTTTCGCTCCTGCAAAGACGTGCTCTTTATTGACCGCGCGATAGCCGCTCATGTGCCCTACCCGGAAGAGCAAAGCCCGATTGCATCACACACCATTTCCACGGCCCAGGATGCCGGTTGGATCTGGGACATCGGCCTCTCATCCCGGCGCGGCGTCGGTCATGTGTACTCCAGCGCTCACACCTCGGAAGAGCAAGCCTACGAACAACTAAAGCAGTATCTCGCCTCCAGCGTTAACGACCCCGAGGCGTTGAAATTCCGCACCATTGATATCGAGCCAGGGCACCGGGAACGGTTTTGGGTCAACAACTGCCTGGCCATCGGGCTATCCGCCGGGTTTCTCGAGCCACTCGAAGCCTCAGCCCTGGTCCTTGTCGAAATATCCGCGGCCATGCTGGCCGAGCAGTTTCCCGACAACCGCGAAACCATGGATGTCGTCGCCCGGCGTTTTAACCGTACCTTTCAATATCGCTGGGACCGCATCATTGACTTTCTCAAGCTTCACTACAGCCTGAGCCAGCGGACGGACAGCGATTTCTGGCTCGATAACCGACACCCGGACACCATTCCCGAGAGCCTGAAGGAATTGACTGAACTCTGGCGTTATCACCCGCCCTGGCATCATGATTTTGAACATGCTGTGGAGGTGTTCCCCGCCGCCAGCTACCAGTACGTGCTCTACGGCATGGGCTTTGAAACCCGCCCCACCCGAGCGCACCACATTGATGAAAACCGGGAACGAGCGTTGGAGGCGTTTCGGGCGAATCAGCGAGCCATTGAGCAATTGACCCAGGCCCTGCCCTCAACCCGCACCCTGATCAACAAAATCCATGAGTTCGGGCTGCAAAGAGTGTGACCGAACCCAACGCCTTCAGACAAAAGAAGAGGATAAGCCTGTGCCAACCCCAGAAATACTTGACCCCAAAAAACATAAAGACCTACGCGTAATCACCGAGCGCGGCGCCCAGTATGGGGAAAATATACACCTTAGCCCAGTGGTCGCGGACGAGCTGCGTAAGCTGGTGCTCGAATACGCTGTTTTTCTTGCCAAGGACGAGGATACAGGGCGCTTCGGTCTCTACGCCCTGTTGGGGTTTGAGCCCAAAGAAAACCTTTACCTGACTCGCTCTAGCTGGAACGCCAGTTACGTACCGCTTCATATCAGACGGCAACCCTTTCTGACGGGAACCACCCACAAGACCAAAAACGACACCCAAGAGGGCCCGAGCGCTCTCGTGGCCATTGATGTCGACAGCCCCCGCGTGAACCGGGAAAGTGGCGAGAGACTGTTTGAGGAAGACGGCTCGCAAACCTCCTTTCTCAGAGAAATGATTCGCACCCTGTCACAGATGATGTCGGGCCAAGCCTCGACCCAGGTGTTTATCGACCAGCTGGTGGAACAAGACCTGATCGAGCCCGCTAAGCTCGATATTCAGTTTACGGAGCGGGAGCGTCGACAATACAGCGGGCTCTACACCATCAAGGAGGAACGTCTGAGCGCGCTGCCCGAAGCTACGCTCGCGCGGTGGAGCGAAAAAGGGTATCTGCAGGCGAGCTACCTTATCTGCTTTTCTCTTGGTCACATTCAACGCTTAGTCGATCAGGTGAACCGTGATGACTCATAAAACTGCTCAGAGGATGACAACCGGCGAGCATTCGGTTCTCGCCACTCTCACTATTTGTCGAAAAGGAGCGGTGTTTGCGTTAATGACCGCCCTGATTGGCTGCTCCCCGGTTGCTGAAACGTCACTGGCGCCCTCACCAACGCCGGAGCACACCACGCCGGCGACAACTCGAGTTGACATTCTGGATGAAAGCGCCAGAGCACTGCTTAACCCCAACACGCCCGTGGAAACCCTGGATCGTGGGTTCGAGTGGACCGAGGGGCCGCTTTGGGTCGAAGATGGCCAGTATTTGCTGTTCTCTGATATACCAAACAACCGAATTCTGAAGTACAGCGAGGGCGGAGGAGTCCAGCCTTACCTGGAACCCTCGGGTGCAACCGGTTTGCAGGCACACGACTACACCGGCGGCTCCAACGGTCTGTTGCTCAACGACAACCAGCACTTGATTCTTCTGCAGCAGGGGGACCGGCGTGTCGCCCGGATGAGGGCCCCGGTCAGCGAGCCGACACCTGAGTTCGAGACACTTGCGGCGCAGTACCAAGGGCAACGATTAAACAGCCCCAACGATGGCGTATTGAACAGCAGCGGAGACCTTTATTTCACCGACCCCGCCTATGGCTTGAACGGCGGGCTGGATGACCCTCAAAAAGAACTCGGCTTTCAGGGGATTTACCGCTTGAGTGCTTCGGGTTCCCTGCATCTTCTGGACGACACCGTGATACACCCAAACGGTATCGCCCTATCACCGGATCAGAAAACACTCTACGTGGGCGTTTCCTCGAAAGACCACCCTCGCTGGCTCGCCTACGATGTGACCGCCTCCGGTGATGTGACCCAGAAACGGGTTCTCTACGACGCCTCCTGGACCAAGGGCGAGCCCGACTATGCAGGCGTTCCCGACGGGATGGCCGTTCACTCCAATGGCCACATTTTCGCCACCGGGCCGGGTGGTGTCTGGGTTTTTACGCCCAAAGGCCAGCCCATCGCGACAATTTTTACCGGACGGCTCACCGCCAACTGTGCGCTGAACGCCGACGAGACGCAGTTGTACATCACCGCACACGATACTCTGATGAGAGTCTCGCTCAAGAAAGCGCCGTAGCCCTAATCCCAAACACGACCACATTATAACGAGGAACAAAGCCATGACATCAAAAGCCTCAATTGGAACCGCCCTGGCCTTGGGCCTGACGCTGGGAGTCGGTACGGGATGCGCCCCAACCCAGGACACCGTCGACGATACACTACGTCCATTTACCCCCTTGCAGTCCATCGCTGACTTCAACGCCACTCCCCCGTCTGCACTTCGTGAGGACTCAGAGGGCACCCGCAGCGAGCTTCGTTCCACCGACAGGGGCCACCAGCAGCTTCACATCCGCTTTTCGCCAAAGGTTCACAAAGCGGCAGTCACCTTACGCCCCGAAAACCTTTGGGACTGGAGCGATTTGAAGGATTTCCACCTCGCTCTGGATGCCCACAACCCGGGGGATGAATCCGTCCAGCTGTGGCTGGGAATTACCGATGCCTCAGGCGCCGTGCGCCGCCAAAGCGTGAACTTGGCCGCCGGTGAGTCAGGAACCTACTACGTCGTACTCAACGGCCCGTTCAATCAACTCGACAGCGGCCTTCGGGAAAATCCCCCACCCTGGGACGCCGATGAAATGTTCTATTGGCGCCACGGCACCAAAGACCTTGACCTTAGTCAGATTCAAAAAATCACCTTGTTTGTCGAGGGCAACCTTACCGAAAAAGTGATCACCGTTGATGACATTCGGTTGCGACAGAACCCGGTGTACTCACCCTCTCACATCCAGCAGTTTGTGGACCAATTTGGACAGAATTCGACTATAGACTATCCGATCAAAATTCACAGTGAATCCGAGTTGAAGCGAACCGCCAAGCATGAACTCGAAGCACTGGAGAGCAATGGCCCCATGGCCGACCGCTCTCGCTTTGGCGGCTGGAAGGACGGCCCCCGCTATGAGGCCACCGGTTATTTCCGCACCAAGAAGGTGGATGGAAAGTGGTGGTTGGTTGACCCGGAGGGTTACCTGTTTTTCTCCAATGGCCTGGCCAATGTCCGTATGGCCAACCTGACCACGTTGACCGGAATGGACTTTCGCGACCCCTCCGTGCGCGAGGTGGACCCGGACGAAGTCACTCCAGAGGACTCAATCGGGATCGTTAAACTCTCCGATGAGGTTCGCCGAACCCGCTATGTGTCGTCGTCGCTGCGCCACGACATGTTCACCTGGTTGCCGGAATACGATCACCCACTCTCCGACCATTACAGCTACCGCCGATCGGTTCACAAAGGGCCCATCCAGTCCGGCGAGACCTTCAGCTTCTATCGCGCCAACCTGGAGCGTCGCTACGGAGAGCAAGCCCCGGAGTCCTACGTCAAACAATGGGAAGACGTCACTCTGGACCGAATGCAAAGCTGGGGCTTTACCTCTATGGGTAACTGGGTTGATCCGGCGTTTTACCCCAACGAACAAGTGCCCTACTTTGCCAACGGCTGGATTATCGGGGACTTTGCCACCCTAAATTCCAAACACGATGTATGGGCGCCCATGCCCGACCCATTTGACACGGAGTTCGTTCGTCGAGCAAAGGTGACGATTGATGTGGTCGCCGAGGAAATTCAAGGCTCCCCCTGGTGTATCGGCGTGTTCATCGACAATGAAAAAAGCTGGGGACGCCCCGAAGGCTCTGTGTCCGAACGCTACGGTATTATTCTTGATGCCCTGTCACAACCCGCCATCCAAAGCCCCGCGAAACAGGCGTTTACCCGACACCTGAAAAAGACCTACAAAAGCATTGCTCAGCTGAATGAGCGCTGGGACACCTCATTTGCGAGCTGGGATGCCCTGGCGGAAAAAAAGTACTCCCCGAGCACTCACACCGACGCCGCTGTTGAGGACTATTCAACCCTCTTGGCGTTACTTTCCGAAGAGTACTTTCGCGTGGTGCACAACACTCTGGAAGCCGCACTTCCATATCATCTCTATATGGGCGTTCGAATGGCAAGCTGGGGAATGCCGGACGAAACGGTTCAGGCCTCTATCAAGTACTCAGATGTTCTGAGCTTCAACATTTACGACGAGGGTGTTCAGCCCCACGCCTGGGACTTTCTCAATGAAATCGACCTTCCCAGTATTATTGGTGAATTCCATATCGGGGCGACTCGTGGTAGCGGCCTCCTCCACCCGGGTCTGGTTATGGCGGATGATCTGGCGGACCGGGCCGAAATGTACAAGCGATATATGGAGAGTGTCGTAGCCCACGACACCATGGTCGGAGCGCACTGGTTTCAATACGTCGACTCACCGATCACCGGCCGCGCTTTCGATGGCGAAAACTATAACGTGGGTTTTGTCTCGGTCACCGACATTCCATACCCCAACATGGTTGAGGCCGCTCGTTCGTTCAACAAAACCCTGTACCCCAAGCGATTCAACGACCAATAACCCCACGACTCAGCCCCTGCCGTCAGGGGCTGAGCTTTCGATCTACAGGCTCCGGCTGAGCTGGATGGCTCACAGAAACCATGTAGATTGTTAACAATCGTGCGAACATGAGGTATGATGCGATGTTAGCGCGAGGCATTACGGGCCCTCAGACCGCCTTTGACGTGGTCTCTGGCCCGTAAAGCCAACATTATAGTAATAAGATGGTACTTTTTTATGGCAAGTTATCGCTCATCCGCATTACGTTACGCGATTATCGTCGCCCTGGGTGGTTTCATCTTCGGTCTCGATGCCGCCCTTATTTCCGGGACCGTCCGGTTTATCACCACCGAGTTTGGTCTATCTGATATGCAGGTTGGCGCCGTGGTGGCCGCTCCCGGGTTTGGGGTCATTTTCGCGCTTTTAGCTACCGGGCATATTTGCAACAAATTGGGGCGAAAAAAAGCACTGATTATCATCGCCGGCCTTTATCTTATTTCAGCGGTCTCCTCCGTGATTGCGCCCAACTTTGAGGCTCTGGTCGCCGCCCGTTTTCTTGGAGGCCTGGCGTTTACCTCGCTCTCAGTCGCCTCTATGTATATCGGGGAAGTTGCTCCCCCCAATATGCGCGGGAAGCTGGTTTCCATGAACCAGATCAACATCGTCCTTGGGCTCTTGGCCGCCTACTTTGCCAACTACACCATCCTGCAGGCGTCCAACTCTGGCGCGGAGTGGGTTGAGAGTGTGGGTCTGGCGACCTACACGTGGCGCTGGATGCTGGGTGTTGAAGTGGTTCCCGCCGCGATCTGGCTGGTGCTGCTACTTACGATTCCCGAAAGCCCGCGTTGGCTGATTCTGGAGGGCCGCCAGGTTGAGGCAAAAACTGTCATGCGCACAGTAATGCACGAAGAAGAGATTGACCTGCAAATCAAAAGTATTGAGGAAAGCGTCCACCACGGTCACAAAGACCGGTCGCTGAAGGCGCAGATTGCTGACCTGTTTGACCGGCGCATCCGTGCCGCTATGCTGCTTGGGTTCACCGTTGCCTTCCTCCAGCCGATTACCGGCATCAATGCTATCATGTTTTATGCTCCTACCGTCTTCGAACAGGTGGGCATCGGCACGAATGCCGCCTTCATGCAGTCAGTTATCATCGGCCTGGTCAGCGTCGTTTCCACCGCTATCGCGCTGCTGCTGATCGACCGACTCGGGCGCCGCCCCTTAATGCTTGCGGGCCTCTGTGCCGCGGCCGCCAGTCTTTTCGTGTGCGCCTGGGGTTTTTACAGTGCCACGTACCTGCTCGATTCCGCGGCTATCAACAGCCTGGCAGGCGCCTTTGATTCTTCCCTTCTGCAGCCTCTGGCTAATATCGAGTATACGAGCGACGTCACCTTCAAAAATGCCGCACGGGAAGTACTGGGAGCCGAAATTGTTCGAGCCAACGATAGCGCGCTTTTGGAGCAGGCCATTCGAATTGATGCAACTCTGGTGTTACTGGCGATCACTGGGTTTATCGCGGCCTTTCACTTGTCGATCGGGCCGATTATGTGGGTCCTGTTTTCCGAAATATTTCCCACCAGTGTTCGCGGCATCGCTATTCCCTGCTTTGCCCTGGTAACCAGCATCGTGAACTATCTGGTGCAGCAGCTTTTTCTTTGGCAGCTGAACAATATGGGTGCCAGCATGATCTTTCTCTTCTACGCAGTATGCATCACCATTGGCGTTGTTATCATTGCTCGGCTTATGCCTGAAACCAAAAATAAGTCCATCGAGGAAATCGAAGCCTCGCTAAGCAGTACCTAAACCGCAGTTTTAAGGGCGGCCGTCAGGTCGCCCCCTCGGCACTTCCCAGCACCATTACTGCATCGTCTACTGTTTACCTCCGACGCCTCCCGCTTTTACTCTTCAGATAGGCAAAAAAAAGCCACAACCTGCACGGCAGGTTGTGGCTAAAGAGAGTGAGAGAGTTCACTCGTGGATGCACTAGACCCAATGGCCTCGAAATCGATACCCAGAGCTTGTGAAACCTCTGGATTCCGCTCAGGACAATAAGCGGAATCTATCAGTTGCCCTCATGACAAAAAGCAACTGGCTTGCAATACGCTTATTTTGGCACCGCCCCCCTAAAGTGTCAACTGTTTTTTGTAAACAACTTTTACGAGACTCTATTTTTGTATACAATATACAACCAACAGGGGAGCAAACTATGACAGACATCGCTATTCTTGGGGAGTGCATGTTAGAGATGGCACCCACCGAACAGGACAATTGTTTTCAGCAAGGTTTCGCTGGTGACGTTTACAGCGTAGCTGTATACATGGCCCGACTCGTTAGCCCCAGAATCAACGTGCGGTTACTGACTGCCGTTGGAGAGGGCGCCATTAGCCTACAGTTCCGTGAAGCTCTGAGGGAGGAGAGAATAGACAGCACCCATGTACTAACCCATCCCAGTCGACACATGGGGCTCTACATGGTAAAAAACGAAGCCGACGGCGAAAGGCACTTCACTTACTGGCGAGGCGAGTCGGCTGCAAAAGATTTCTTCAAAATCATCGATAGTTACGAAATTAACCCGCCAGACTATTTCTTTATCTCGGGTATTTCCCTTGCCATCTATGACGAACCCAGCCTCTTTAATCTTAAAAGCTGGCTGAAGTATCTCAAAGACCGAGGAACAACTGTCGTATTCGACCCCAATTACCGACCCGCTTTATGGAGTTCAACAGGGGCAGCCCTGGAGGTGTACGCGTGGGCTTTCTCCCTATGCGACATTGCGCTTCCTGGCATTGAAGACATGGCCCGGCTTTATGGCCCCGAAACACCGGACGAGGTATTCGGCTTGCTAAAGGACTACGACATTGACACCATAATCATTAAAAATGGGGCGGACCCTATCTGGTATGCCACACCTGAGGAGACCGGCCAGGTTGCCGTCTCCCCCTGCCACAAAGTGGTGGACACTACCGCCGCCGGGGATTCATTCAATGCCGCTTTTCTGGCGACACGGCTATCGGGCGATTCGCTGACCGCCAGCATACAAGCGGGCTCGGCATTGGCGCGCAAAGTCATTCAACACCGGGGGGCCATCCTACCCAGGCAGCACCAATGATCACCCCCAGCCAAAATTTTTTTATAACGACAACCGGTAGACAATATGTCAGAAGACGCAGTGAAACCCAAGCACGTTGAAAAACCCCTAAGTAGAGCGACACAACGAGCCCTTGAGCGCGGCTACGATGAAACCGGCCCCGAGTGGGTGTTTGAGTTTGATATTGAGCCGCTGGGCGGTGACCTAGCCTACGAGGAAGGGATTATCCGGCGGGACCCAAGCGCCGTCATTACGGTAGACGACTGCCTCCACGTCTGGTACACCAAAGGCGAAGGCGAGACCGTCGGCTTCGGTAGCGACAACCCGGACGACAAAGTCTTTCCCTGGGACAAGACCCAAGTCTGGCACGCCACCTCAAAAGACGGTTACCACTGGAAGGAAGAAGGCCCTGCCATTACTCCCGGCGACGACGGCCGCTACGATGATCGTGCGGTTTTTACCCCCGAGGTGCTCGAACACCAAGGGCGCTTCTACCTGGTGTACCAGACGGTCCAGGCCCCCTACCTCAACCGCAGCAAGGAACATATTGCCATTGCGCGCGCTGACTCGCCGTTCGGCCCCTGGACAAAATCCGACGCTCCGATCCTGAGCCCTTCCGAGAATGGCGAATGGCTGGGAGACGAGGACAACCGCTTTATGGTGAAAGAGAAAGGGGATTTCGACAGCCACAAGGTGCACGACCCCTGTCTCATGTTTTATCGCGACCAGTTTTACCTTTATTACAAAGGGGAAACCATGGGAGAGGGAATGAACTTCGGGGGACGCGAAATAAAACACGGCGTCGCCATCGCGGATGACATTATGGGCCCTTATATAAAATCGCCCCTCAACCCCGTGACCAACAGCGGTCACGAAGTGGCCGTCTGGCATTTCAATGGAGGAATAGCCAACATTCTGACCACCGATGGCCCGGAAAAGAATACCTGCCAGTGGGCCGAGGACGGCCTGAACTTTGACATTATGTCCCACATCAAGGGAGCCCCTGAGGCTATGGGGCTGTACCGTGACCCGGGTTACGAGCACTCCGATGACCCGATCAGCGGCATTCGCTGGGGTCTGTGCCACAAATATGACAGCAGCTGGAACTGGAATTACATCTGTCAGTACCGGGCGCGCCGGCAAGTCCTCGACAGCGGCACCTTTCAGCAAACCGGGGGCTCAGGCATATAGACACAAAAAAGCCGGCGATGATGATCGCCGGCTTTTTTGTACGTTCGCCTCTCTGGTGACACAGCGTACTGCCAGCACCGCCTTACAACACTCGAGCCCCTTGCGCGGCATAACACATATACACTTTACAGTCCCGACCATACTCTTGCGCATAAGCCTGGGTAACCTGCTCTTCAATCGCTTGCGCCTTGTTGTTAGGCACCAGCGCGATGACACAGCCCCCAAAACCACCACCGGTCATGCGAACACCACCGTCTTCATCCAAGTGTTGCTCAACGGTTGAGACAATAAAGTCAATTTCCGGAATGGTAATTTCAAAGTCATCCCGCATCGACACGTGAGACGCCTTCATCATCGCGTTCAACGTCTGATAGTCCGTTGAGGCCAACGCTTGGGCGGCAGCTACGGTACGCTCATTTTCGGTGATGACGTGCCGTGCTCGCCGGTAGGCCAGATCATCCAGCTGCCCTTTGTGTTGATTCAGAAGGGTCATGTCGGCCCCTCGAAGGCTCTTCACCTGGAGGTGCTCAGCGGCGCGCTCACAATCCACCCGCCGATCATTGTACTCACTGCCCACCAGTTGCCGTTCGACCCGGCTGTCAATAATCATCAAAGTGAGCGCTTCCGGTATCGGAAAGCGCTCGAAGGTCAACGACTGGCAATCGATCAGCAGCGCCCTGCCCTCCTGACCACCGGCCGAGGCCAATTGATCCATAATACCGCAGCTGCAACCGGCGAAATCATTCTCCGCCTGCTGCGCCACCAGCGCTTGAGTGGAGACATCCAGTTGCAAACCGTTGGCCTCGCTGCAGGCACCGGCGAATGCCACGGACAGGGACGCGGATGAACTCAGCCCGGCACCACGCGGTACATTGCCTTCCACATACACATCCAGGCCGGATAAGGTATGCCCTTTTTCCTGAAGGGCGACACAAACCCCCCGGAGGTAATTTGACCAGGGGCTGTCTTCGGAGCGTACGATGTCGTCTGTAAGAGACCATTCGCTGTAGTCTTCGGAAAAGTTTCCCGCCACCACACGCATAACCGAGCCCGGCCGTTTTCCTACGGCCATGTAAGTGCCATATTCAATTGCGCAGGGAAACACAAACCCGTCATTGTAATCGGTGTGTTCGCCAATCAGATTTACCCGCCCCGGCGCGAAGTAGGAAAAATCCGGATTCCGCTTGAAGAGCGTCCGGAACTGCTCTGTAATTCGATTAATCATTGTCAGCCTCTTAACGACGTCACGTTTCCAGGTAATGGACGGTACTGCATTCGCGCAGGCGGGCAGCTGCCTGCTCGGGCGTAATATCTCGCTGAGCTTCGGCGAGCATTTCGTAGCCGACCATAAACTTTTTGATGTCTTTACTCCGCAGCAGTGGCGGAAAGAAAATAGCGTGCAACTGCCAATGGCGGTTGTCCTGACCATTGAAGGGATTCGCTCTCCAGCCCATGGAGTACGGAAAACTGCACTGGAACAGATTGTCATACCGGGTCAGGCTGATCTTCATGATTTGGCTTAGGGACACTTGTTGCGCCTGAGTCAATCCGGAGAAGTCCTGAACGGGAAAGCGCGGGAGGATCATGATCTCAAACGGCCAGCACGCCCAAAACGGCACCACGACAACCCAGTCATTGTTTTTGTCGACGACGCGCTGCTCTTGTTCCAGCTCAAGCGCGGCGTAGTCCAACAACAGCTTGGAGCCGTGTTTATCCCAATAGGCTTTCAAGTTCCGGTCGATTTTTTCCGCTTCGGTGGGCAATTGATCCTGTGCCCAAATTTGCCCGTGAGGGTGCGGGTTGGAGCAGCCCATGACCGCCCCTTTGTTCTCGAAAACCTGAACCCAGACGTACTGGCGAGACAACTCGTCCACCTGGGTTCGCCAGGTGTCAATCACCCACTCGATGTCTTCGGGGGCCAACTGAGGCAGGCTTTTGGAATGGTCTGGCGAGAAGCAGATCACTCGCGACTCGCCGCGAGCGGGCTCGTACCGAACCAGATCCCCTTGCTCGCCCGCCTCCTCCGGCGGGTCCGCGATCAATGCCGGAAAGTCATTCTGAAATACGTAGGTATGGGTGTACGCGGCATTCACATCGCCGGTTATGCGCGTGTTTCCCGGGCACAGGTAGCACTTTTCATCATAACTCTTGGCATCCGAGCGCTCGGCGCTTTCCGTCTGGCCTTGCCAGGGGCGCTTACTCCTGTGAGGCGATACCAGAACCCACTCCCCCAACAACGGGTTGAAGCGGCGGTGACTCTTGTCGTTCAGTAAACTCATAGTGGCGATGACCTACCTCAGCAAATCGGTTGACGTAAACGGGCCACCGCTGTGGCCCGGCCCTTGGGCTTTCTGGTTTATCTAGGACTCACTGGTGCGGTACCCCTGAGGGTTACGCTTCTGCCAGCGCCAAGTGTCTTCCATCATCTGTTTCAGGTCCCGCCGGGTGCGCCAGCCTAACTGCTCCCAGGCAAGTTCGGGGTCGGCGAAGCACTGGGCGATATCTCCAGGGCGCCGGGGAGCCAGCTCGTAAGGGATTTCAAGGCCACTGGCCTCAGAGAACGCCTTTACGACTTCCAACACGGAATAGCCAGTACCGGTACCGAGGTTGTAGACCCGGCACTCTGGTGCGACTTGAAACAGCTGCTCTAGGGCCGCGACATGCCCAGCGGCTAAATCCACAACGTGGATGTAATCTCTCACGCCGGTGCCATCGCGGGTGTCGTAATCGCTTCCAAAGACTTTCAAGTAGGGCAGATTTCCCACCGCCACCTGAGCAATGAAGGGCACCAGATTATTGGGGATACCCGCTGGGTCTTCCCCGATCAGGCCGGACTCATGCGCCCCGACAGGGTTAAAGTAGCGCAGCAGCGTGGTGTTCCACTGGGCGTCGGGTGCGGCGGACATATCTCTGAGAATGTCTTCAACGATCAACTTGGTCCGACCGTAGGGGTTGGTAACCTGACAGGGGAAGGTTTCTTTGATCGGTACCGAGGCCGGGTCACCGTAGACGGTCGCAGAGGAGCTGAAAATCAGTTTCCGAACATTGTGCTGCTCCATTACCCGAAACAGCGTGATTGAACCGCCCACATTATTGCCGTGGTATTCCAGCGGCAAGGTCGTGGACTCTCCTACCGCCTTGAGACCGGCAAAGTGCATCACTGCCTTGATGTCATGGGCGGCGAAGACCTCTCCCAGGCGTTGCTCGTCCCGAATATCCACGGCGTAAACCGGGGGACGAACACCGGTGATCTGAGTCACCCTATCCAGCGCCACCTCATGGCTGTTGGAATAATTATCGACCACAACCGGCGTGAATCCGGCCTCAATCAGGGAAACGCACACATGGCTCCCAATATATCCGGCCCCACCGGTGACAAGCACTTGCTGCTGCTCAGGCATAAATCCCCCAACTCGCCATATTTGTATATTGTATGCAATATACTCGGTGTATCCGCCCAGCACAAGCGGTCAGGAGGGACAACTCAAGGGCGAACCGCAACAATATGACACTTTTGAGGGGAGGCTGACAGGTTTCCTCAGCCCCACCAGGACAAACAGGAATGCCTAAAGAAGCGATCAGGACTCCGCCGGAGATTGCTCTTCCACATCGGCCAGTGCCAGATCGGTCACTTTGCCCTGATACTTCTTGGGGGTAACACCGAACTGCTGTTTAAAGAGTGCAATAAAGTGGGACGGGCTGGAGAAGTCGAGCTCGTAGGCAATATTGGTGACGGACAGGCGGCTCTGGCTGAGCATTCTGGCAGCACTGTAGAGCCGGTGACGAATGCTGTATTCTGTGTAACTGTAGCGGAACACACTCTTGAACAGCCGAGAAAAATAGGAGGGTGACAGGTTGCACTTGGCGGCCGCCTCCTTCAGTGGCAGCGAGACGCTGCGGCTGTGACGAAAGAGGTTGATCACGGGCATCAACCGCTCATAGCCGACGGTTCGCTGTATCGGTAGCGTATGCGGCGGCTTGACCGGGTATGTCGCATCGGCCACCCAATATAAAAGGAGTTTCAGCAACCATTGGGATTTCTCACTTTGGGGGCTCTCCTGATAGCTCTTCAGCAACCACTGCACCAACTGCTTAATGTCGGGTATCGCCTTTTGGTTCGGCCTCAGGTGCATACCGTACTGGAAAAACGAGCCCACGGTCGCCATATCGGGCTCTTCCAAAAGACTCGGCAGAAACTGAATGATGTACCAGGACTTGGGGCGCTCCGAGAGTTCAAAGTCGTGAGTTTCCAGAGCGGGCGTAAAGACAATGTCCGAATCATTCAGGGTCGACTCGCCCTGGTTATAAAAAAACGCGCCTTCGATATCCTGAAACACGATGAGCTCATGCACTTCGTGGAAGTGCATGAAGCAGGAGTATGGGTCCCCCTGGTTATAGACCACGTGATGCACTTCGAAATTAAAGCCCTTTTGAATACAAAAAGGTTCACAGTAGATATTGCTTGGCTTCATTTTAGTAGCCTCTTAGGCTGGCGCAAGGCTCGCCCTCGTCATCCAAGAGCGCAAAAATATGACATTAATGACCCTTTTACCGAAAGTCAACGCGCTTGAATGAAGTTACACTGACACTTTTACCCAAAGGGAGAGGCTATGATTGACTGTAAGGCACTGGTGTCTGACGGGCGCGGGCAATTCACTCTCAAAACGGTTCAGGTCGGTGAGCCGGGCCCCGGCGAGGTTCGAATAAAGCTTAAATCATCGGGCATCTGTCACACGGACTGGGACTCTATCCAGAACTGGGACCGGTCGTTTATCGTGGGCCACGAGGGCGCGGGCGCGGTGGAGGCGGTGGGCACCGGCGTGACCACTTGTGCCGTGGGGGACCGGGTTCTGCTGAACTGGGCCATTCCTTGTGGCGCCTGTTTTCAGTGCCGGGAGGGCAACCCCCACATCTGTGAGAACCACTCTCCGGTCTGCTCCGGCTCCCTGGCCGGCCACGCCCACCCGGAAGCCTGCCAACTGGAGGGTAAACCGCTCGAGCGCTCCTTCCATTTGGGCACCATGTCCGAGTACACGGTCGTTAGAGAGCAGGCCGTCACCCCGCTGAACGCCGCCGTGCCATTCAATACCGCCTCCATCATTGCCTGTGGCGTCATGACCGGCTGGGGTTCTGCAGTCAATGCGGCGAACGTCCGGGCGGGCTCCAGCGTCTGTGTGATCGGTTGTGGCGGCGTCGGCCTGAATGTCATCCAGGCCGCAGCGCTGTCAGGGGCTGCCCGGGTCATCGCCATTGACATCAGCGAGGAACGCCTGACCCAGGCACGCCAATTCGGTGCCACCCACACGGTGCTCTCCGACCCTAAAGACACCGACTTCGACGGCGTTCTGCAAGACGTGCTGGCCCTGAATGACGGCCGCGGCGCCGATTACGCGTTCGAATGCACGGCGGTACCCGCGCTGGGCTCGGCCCCGCTGAAGTTGATCCGCAGTGCAGGCACAGCAGTGCAGGCCAGCGGGATCGAGCAACGGATCGATTTTGATTGCGAACTGTTCGAGTGGGACAAGATTTACATTAACCCCCTGTACGGCCAATGCAGTCCGACCCGGGACTTTCCCCGCATTTTCGACCTCTACGCCGCTGGCAAGCTGAAGCTGGACGAGCTGATTACGCGCACTTATACCCTGGAGTCCGCTGCCCAGGGGTTCGATGACATGCTGAACGGCCGCCTAGCCAAGGGCGTCATCGTTATTGATGATGCGCTGTGACACTCACCGCCAACGTTAAAACCACGCACAGGAGCCGCCATGAGCCTTCAGCAAATCGAGCAGTCCGACCCCAAGTACACCCAGGAGGGCTTGAGCCTCTTGACGGTGCACTCCTCCGCGCTCAAAGGGCGCGGCAATATCGCCTGCTACAACGCGTTTAGCGACGCGCTCGATATCCCCATCGTGATCCTGCTCCACGGGGTCTACGGAAACCATTGGGTCTGGATGAACCTGGGGGGCGTTGACCGGGTCTACGATCGCCTGCGGGCAAGCGCCGATATTGGCGAGATGCTCCTGGTCATGCCGGAGGACGGCAGCTATTACGCCGGTTCGGGCTACCTGCCATTGAGCCACGGACCGAATGCCGAGCGTTGGATCGTCGAGGATTGCCTGGAGGCGGTTATACGCTCGATTCCCTGTGTGTCCGAGCGCTCCAATGTGTACATCAGCGGACTTTCCATGGGGGGCTATGGCGCCCTGCGACTGGGGGCCAAGTACCCGGGCCGGTTCAAGGGCATCTCGGCTCATTCGGCCATTACCCGGTTGGACGAAATGGCACTTTTCGTGGATGAGGATTTAAGCCTGTACCAGTGTGGGCACCCCAAGGAGGCCGACCTGCGCTATTGGACGCAGGAAAATCTGCACCAGCTCCCGCCAATCCGCCTTGACTGCGGAGAGGATGACGATTTACGTCGCGGGAATGTAGAGTACTCACGATTGTTGGATCAGCTCGGCAAAACGCACGACTTCCAGCTGCTCACCGGGAGGCATGAGTGGCCATACTGGCACAAAGTGGTTGAACACACCTTCCGTTTTGTAAATGACCTTGAATATATATGATTTATATAATTTAGTCCTATGATATGTTCACAATAGACATTTGGCTTGCCGTCAATTACAATTGTACACAATCGACCACCAACACGATAAGCCTATGTTCAACAGCCCAGTCATCTCCGTCAAAGATCAAATCGCCGACCAGCTTCGCTCCGATATTATATCCGGAGAGCTGGCACCAAGCTCAAAACTCAGCGAGCAGACACTTTCTGAACGCTTTGGTGTGTCTCGCGGCCCGATTCGGGAAGTACTGCTGCAACTGACCAAAGAAGGTCTATTGGTTTCCAAGAGCAACTGTGGCGTATCGGTCAATAGCGCTCTCAGCTCAAGTATGCAGAAGTTAATGATTGATATTCGTCGGAAGATTGAAACCTTTGCACTGTCAAACCTCAAAGGCGCCCTCAATGACGAGGACTTCAAGAACCTGGATACCATTCTGGATCGTATTCAGACAGCCTTCACCCAGGAAGACTTTACCGAAGTCACCAAGGCGGATATCGATTTTCACCGCTATCTGGTGTTTAAGGCCGGCGGTGCCGAGTTGGTCAACCTGTGGTACCCGATCGTGCTGCGCATGCGCATGAACTACAAGCGTCTGTCCACGCCCAAAGAGTGTGTTCAGGAGCACCAGGCCATCGCCGACGCGCTGAAAGCAGACGACCTGGAAATGGCCAAAAAGTGCTTGCTGGCCAATATTAAATAGGGCTGAATCGTTCCGCCCTCATGTTCGGCCGGCCTCTGCCGGCCCTCTCCTGCTCGACCGCCCCGTTAAACTCCGCCCCCACCCTGTATTTTGTTGACAATTTTCCAACATTGTGGAATTCTCAGGATACACTGATAACAAATTTGAGCCCTTGGGTATGAAGACGGCCGCTCACTAAAGAGCGGCGCTTCGGGGCCAGAACCAAAAGGTTTCCGCTATGGCTTCGTTGGTCCAATCCATCGTGGTGGTGGGAGGTGGGACCGCCGGCTGGCTGACCGCCGGACTCATTGCCGCTGAGCATCAGAGCCGCATCCAGCAACGAGCACTGACGATCACCCTTTGTGAATCCCCCTCCGTGCCGACCGTAGGCGTCGGCGAAGGCACCTGGCCGACCATGCGTGGGACTTTGCAAAAACTGGGTTTTTCAGAAACCGAGTTCGTGCGCCGTTGCCACGCGAGCTTTAAGCAGGGCTCGCGCTTTGACCGCTGGAACGAAGACACAGCGTCGGATGTGTACTACCACCCCTTTGCGGTTCCCGAAGGCCTGTCCGAGGTCAATCTCGCTGATTTTTATTGCATCGAAAAACCGTCCCAATCCTTCGCGGCATTGATATCGGCTCAGGTTTCATTGTGCGAGCGGGGCCTGGCACCGAAACAGATCACTCACCCCGAATTTTCAGGTGCGGTGAACTACGGCTATCACCTGGATGCGGGCGCTTTCACCCAGCTATTGCGGGAGCACTGCATCGAGACGCTCGGTATTCGACACTTGTGGGATGACGTTGTTGCCGCACCTCTCGGTGAGGATGGCGCCATCACTCATATTCAGACCAAAGCACACGGCGACATTTTGGCAGACCTCTTTGTCGACTGCACCGGCTTTCGTTCATTTCTGCTGGGTGAACAACTGCAAGTGCCGTTTCAACCCTGCAACGACGTGCTGATGACCGACGCGGCGATCACCGCCCATGTGGCGTACCCCTCACCCCAGGCACCGATTGCTGGCTACACGCGCTCCACGGCTCAAGAAGCCGGCTGGATTTGGGACATCGGTCTGCAGAATCGCCGCGGCGTTGGCCACGTCTACGCGAATGACTATCTATCAACCGAAAAAGCCGTTGATCAATTCAAAGCCTATATCGCCGCGTCGGGCGCAAAGGTTGCGGACCAGGACATTCGAGACATCCGCTTTCAGGCAGGCAGGCGGGCGCGGTTCTGGCACAAGAACTGTGTCGCCGTCGGTCTGTCCGCCGGCTTTCTCGAGCCGCTGGAAGCCTCCGCCATGGTCATGATTGAGCTGTCCGCAGAGGCCATTGCCGAGCAGCTACCGAGCGTCACCGCCGATATCCCCATCGCGGCGAAGCACTACAACGACACCTTTGATTACCACTGGCAACGCACAGTCGAGTTCCTGAAGTTGCACTATGTTCTCAGCAGGCGCCAAACGCCTTTCTGGGAGGACAACCGTCACCCGGACAGTATTCCCGCGCGCCTCGCCGACCTGCTGGCACTCTGGACCCATCGCGCCCCCAGGAACAGCGACTTCGAGCGTCGGAGCGAGCTGTTTCAAGCCATCAGCTATCAATACATTCTGTACGGGATGGCGTTCCCCACCGCTACGGTTCGAACGTTGAGCCATAGACAAGCTCACCTGGCGGACACTGTGATGGCCAGAAACCAGAAAATGATTCATGGGCTGACGGAAACATTGCCCGCCCATCGCGACCTCCTCGAGAAAATTCATAAATACGGCCTCGCTAGCATCTAGCGGCACTGGAGCATTGTATGACCTCACCCCAATACGTCCCTCTCGATGAAAAAAAACATCGCCACTTAACCCTCAATACGGCGCCCCGCCTGCAGGCGCTGACACAAAAAGACACAGCGTTTATTGTGCTTGAGGAGGTAGTCCCGCTCGCCAATGAGTACCCGCTATTCATTACCAAAAACCCCACCACGGGCCAATTCCAATTGGTTGCCCTCCTGGGGTTGGATAAACGTCAAAACCTGTTTATTGAGAACGGCCAGTGGCAAGCGTTTTTTCTGCCGATGGAATGCACAACCTACCCTTTCCGGCTCTACCTCCCGGAAGCGGACAGTAGCGACCGTGGGCTCATTACCCTGGACCCCAACCATCCGTCGTTCAGCAATGAGGGCGGCACCGCACTATTCACCCCCTCGGGAGAGCCCAGCCCCATGCTCACGCGCATTCAACAATGCTTTGCATCGCTGATGCAGGGGACCGAGGCAACCCAGCGCTTCTTAACCGAGGTACAGCACCACCAACTGCTCGAACCTGTTACCATTGAGTACGAAAACCCAGCGGGCGACAAAGTCAGCCTCACTGGGTTTTATCAGATCGATGAAGCCGCATTGGCCGGGCTCGATCCGGAGCCACTCAAGTCGCTTCATGACAGTGGCGCTCTACGCACCTGTTACGCCCTCTTGAACGCCCGCACCCATATCGAAAAGCTCGCTCACTGGCTCACGCGAACGCACCGCCAGTAGTCTGAAGCCGGCGCTCCCCAGAGAGCATATTTATGATGCTTTCTGGTGGTTTCACCCTATAACTGCGCCGCAGAGAACCATAATATGACAGATAGCAGCCAGGAACCCGGCAAAGGAAATCCTGGCTTAAAACGATGCTATCGACTTTGGAGGCCCACTTATGAGTCAGTCAGATCATCCCGACCCGTTCAAAGAGGCTCGCACGAACACCGGCGTTCAGGAAATTGATGATCAGAATGACCCGGTCGCCATGGTGTTGCGACTCAAGGATGTTCGCAAGTGTGCTCGTAACTGGGAAACCTACTCCTCTCAAGCCAGAGCAGGACGTATTGTGGTTCCCTCCGAAGTGAATATTCGCGATATTCGTCAGGTGCCATTCGAGCTGGACCCCCCACTCCACGGTGAGTTTCGCCAGATTATGGACCCCTGGTTCAAACGCCCCCTGGAAGAGGGCTACCAGAACGCATTGAGAGAGCAGATTCGCACGCTGATTCAAGCGGCCAATAACAGCGACGCCGTCGAGGCCGTTCACGACTTTTCCCTGCCGCTTCAATCCCGCGCCCTGACCCTGTTGCTCAATGTGCCCTTTGAGGAGGCGGAAACCTACATCAGTTGGGGTACCCACGTGTTCCGCAGTGAGGACAACCCCCTCGATGCCGGAAAGGCCCAGGTGTTGTACGACTACATCGACCAGAAAATGGACGAGGCCGAAGCCAACCCCGGGGACGACCTGTTCTCCGTGCTGCTGGCGTCCACCGTCGAAGGCCGTCCCGTCACTCGGGAAGAAGTGATGGGCGCAATCGTGCTGACCTTTGCGGGTGGCCGGGACACGGTCATCAACATGGTCACCAATACCCTGGCCTACCTGGCGGACCACCCGGAAGCGCTGGAGCGATTAAGAAGCGAGCCGGAGATCCACCGGCGTGCCATCGAAGAACTCATTCGTTACTTCTCGCCCCTGACCCATATGGGCCGTGTGGCGACCGAAGAGAGCAGCGTATGCGAACACGCGGTGAAAAAAGATTCGAGAATTTCCTTATGCTGGGCATCAGCCAACCGGGACGACACCGTCTTTGAAAGGCCCAACGAAGTGGTGCTCGACCGCAAGGTGAACCCGCATATCAGCTTTGGTTTTGGGCACCACAACTGCCTGGGCGCCACTCACGCCCGCACCATCCTCAAAATCTTGATTGAAGAGCTATGCGAAAACGTAGGGCGTATCCAGATCAAGGACCAAGAAGAGAACATTGAACACTGGGGTCCGTTCGACCGAAAAGTGGGCTACAACAACATTCAACTCGCGTTTGATGCTCTGACGTCATAAACACTATAACCGACAAACCGATTACGACTGTATCAGGTGACTTTTATGGCAAAGATTACCTTTATTACCCAAGACAACGACACCATTACCGCAGAAGCCACCACAGGCACGGTTATGGAGCTGGCCGTCGACAACGGTGTGCAAGGTATTGACGGGGACTGCGGCGGCGTTTGCTCCTGTGCGACCTGCCATGTACACGTCCGCCCGGAAGACTTCGAGAAAACCGGTGGTCCCAATGACATTGAGAAAGACATGCTTGAGCTGGACGATGAAGTCTCCGAATACAGCCGGCTGACCTGCCAGCTGGACGTGTCTGAAGCACTGGATGGTATCATTCTCAAGGTGGCGCACTAACCATGGCCTATTCCTCCGAACAAGAGGCCGTCTGTGTCATCGTTGGTGCCAGCCACGGCGGTGTCAATAGCGCCTTTGCGCTGAGAAAAGAAGGGTGGACCGGACGCATCATACTAGTCGACAAAGATGACGCTCTACCGTATCACCGGCCACCGCTGTCAAAGGCATTTTTGACCTCGGACGACGGTATCAACAGCATCCTTCTCAAGCCTGAAAGCGCTTACCACAATAACAACATTGAATTGATGCTCGGCGTGACGGTGGCATCTATTGATCGCGGCCGAAAAACACTGCTGCTGGATAACGGCGAGACACTGGCCTACTCAAAACTGATTCTGGCCGTGGGGGCTTCGCCCATTATCCCGCCCATTCAGGGTATTGATACTACGGCCGCTGTGCTCCCTCTCAGAACCGCCACGGACGTTCATCACATCAAGGCCGCCGTTGCACCACCCCAGGGCAAACGTGCCGTGGTGATCGGGGGTGGTTACATCGGGCTCGAAGCGGCCGCTTCTCTCACCCAAATGGGGGTTTCAGTTACCGTTATTGAGCGGGAAGATCGGGTGCTGGCGCGAGTGACCAGTCCGGAGTTGTCCACTTTCTTCGAGCAGCTACACCGCGACAACAACGTCACCATTCAAACACAGAAAAACGTCGTCTCACTCGGCGAAGTGGACGGTAGCCCATGCGTCATGTGTGAGGACGGCGAGGAATACCAGGCCGATGTGGTTATCATCGGGGTGGGTATTGTCGTCAATATTGAGCTGGCTGAAGAGGCGGGCCTGGACATTGAAAACGGCATTGCGGTCGATGCCCATGCCCGGACCAGTGATCCGGATATTTACGCGATCGGCGACTGTACCTTCCACCACAACCCCCGCTACGACCGCAAGGTACGCCTGGAGTCAGTACAGAATGCCATAGATCAAGGCAAAATTGCGGCGGCGGCCATTGCGGGAAAGCCACGTAACTACGACAGCATTCCGTGGTTCTGGTCCGACCAGTACGACGTGAAACTCCAAATTGTGGGGTTGTCCGCCGGTTATGACAATATCGTCACCCGCACGGAAGGCGAAAGTTCGCCGCCCCGGCTTTCGGTATGGTATTTCCGCGGCGAGCAACTTCTCTCTGTCGATGCCGTCAACCAACCCAAAGCCTACGTTATCGGCACCAAGCTGATTAAAGAGGGGCGGCCCGTGAACAAAGAAACGTTAGCCAACCCCTCAGAAGAGCTCTCCCTCAGTAACCTGGCCGTGTAAGGCCAGGTATGTGAAGGAATTCTGATCAATCTTCAAACAGAAGACCCGGCAAATACAACGCTATCTCGGGCACGAAAACCAGTAATAACAACACCCCGAACAGTGGCACGAGAAAGGGCAGCGTCGCACGCACACATTCTTCGAACGGCGTTCTGGATACCTTTGCCAATACATAAAGAACCATGCCAACGGGTGGCGTCAGTAACCCAATCATCAGATTGAGCACGAACACCACCCCAAGGTGAACCGGATCAATGCCCACAGCCATCGCGACAGGTAGCACCAGCGGTGCGAGAATTGTAATCGCGGCGATCGTTTCCATGAAGAAACCGACCACAAAGACAATTGCCATAATCAGCAGCAGAACGGCAGTCTTGTCGCTGGTCATGGCCAACAAGCCACTGGCGAGCCCATCCGCGACTTGATTCGCTGTGAGTACCCAGGCGAACAACGCCGCCGAAGCAACGATCATGAGCACGGACGCGGTTGTCTCAACCGTTGCCACCATGGCGTCCAGGATCGCCCGCCAACGTAGTGTCCTGAACAAGACACAACCCACTAGCGTAGTGAATGCCACCGCGGCAATGGCCGCTTCGGTCGGCGTAAAAACCCCACATACGATACCGCCGACAATGATGATCGGCGTCAATAGTGGCAAAATCGCGGATTTGGCAGCACGCAGCGCGAATCGCGTCGAAAACGCCGCCTCGCGCCGAAAGCCGCGGCGGACCGCCGTGACATGCACCATTACCATCAGCGCGATCGCCATGATCAGTCCGGGCAGCAAACCCGCTGCAAACAACTTACCGATCGACACCTCGGCGACCACGCCGTAAACAATCAGTGGTAACGACGGGGGGATGATCGGTCCGATCGTCGATGAGGCCGCCGTAACACCCACGGAAAAACCACGCTCATAGCCGGCATCGCGCATGGCTTTGATCTCGACGGCGCCGAGACCGCCAGCATCGGCAACGGCGGCACCTGACATTCCGGCAAATACGACGCTGGCACCGATGTTGACATGGCCCAGGCCACCCGGAGCCCAGCCAACGAGCGCGCGCGCAAAAGTGAATATGCGCTCGGTAAAGCCCGCGGCATTCATCAGGTGCCCAGCAAGAATGAAAAACGGAATGGCACTCAGCGTAAAGCTGTCGAGTCCATTGATCATGGTATGAGCGGCAGCAACCCCGGCGATGCCCTCGCTGAGAAAATACGCCAGCGATGACAGACCCAGTGCGACATAAACCGGCGCCCCGGAAAGAATCAACGCAAACAGAAGCACCAGTACAAGTAGCAATATCATCATACGGCGTCCTCGTTCCCGGCACTTTTATCGATTTCGCTCAGGATCTCACGGCTACTTAGACAAGCTCGCTGGATGAGACGCCATACCGAAACGACTGTGGTAGAAAACAGCGCTGCTGCAACGAACCAGTAGACGATACTCTTTGGCAGGTCGACCGAAATCATACGCCGGTCTGCTTCAATCGAGAGCCAGACGGCAAGCAGCGTCAGCACCGCATGAAACACGACGCTGACGAGATCTACCATAATCGCCAGCGGTTTTATACTGGCCAGGGACACGCGACGGTAGATGACCTCAAGAAAAATGTGTTCGCCTTTCCGAAGCGCGGTAGTCGAACCGGCGTAGGCCACACCTATTAACAGGTACCTGGCAATTTCCTCTGTCCAGGCGACGCTGTCATTGAGGACGTACCTCGACAGGAACTGCAATAGCACAATGGCGGCGAGAGCCACAAATAACGCTAATGCAGGCCAGTCGATCCAGTGGATTCGGGCAGCCGGCCTACTATTCATGGTTTCGCAAGCTCCCTCAGTCGCGTCAGGTAAGACGCATCGAATGGATAGGCATGGTCATCAAAATAGGCGTCGACAGCCTTTCGAAACGCGTCTCGATCCACCTCAGTGACAGTCAGGCCCTTATCTACAAACCACTCGACCAGCTCAACCTCGTCGGCCGCAATCTCCTCAGAGGCCCGCCGCGCCGCTCTGTCCGCTACGTCCTTGAGCAACGCTGCGTCCTCTTCGCCGAGCTCATCGAGAGTCCGGTGCGACACGAGAGTCAGCAGTGAGGGAGCTATATGCCCTGTCAGATTGATGTGCGACTGTACTTCGTAAAAGCGCTTTAACCGGATGGTTGTCAGCGGGTTTTCCTGAGCGTCGATCACGCCCTGCTGCAATGCGAGATAAACCTCCGAAAATGGCATCGGAGCTGCGTTGGCACGCGTCGCTCTAGGTAAGATCAGATACATTGGCGCATTCGGTACGCGAATTTTCAGGCCCCGCATGTCATCCGGGTGCAAAATCGGCTTGTTTGCGGTGACATGCCGGAAACCGTAATAGGTCAGCCCTATGACTTCCGTGTCCGTTGCCCGGCCGAACGCTGTCGCCATTTCCTCAAACAACGACGAGTCGCGGTATGCCTGCCAATGTTCAAAATTATCGATGGCATACGGAAAATCAGACAGTGCAATCGGCGGATACTCGTTCGCGACGAGTGAAGCGCCAGTATAGATAATGTCAATGGCACACAGCGCCAGTGACTCGTTGATGGCGCTTTCCTTTCCCAGTGCCGAGGCCGGATAGACACGCACACGATAACGGCCATTGGTCCGCTCTTCGAACTCCCTGGCCGCTATAAGCGTCTGTTGATGAAACGGCGAACTGATTTCATAAACATGTGCCCAACGCAGCGTCCGCGTGCCCTCGACACGCCAGAGAATAATCAGTAGCAGAGTCACCGCGACTGTCGTGCACAGAATCAGAGCAGCGCGGTATTGGCGCATCATAAGCCAGACCTCCAGGTGGAAGTGTCGCAACAAGGCCGTGTAGCCCTGGTTACAGCGACACCTCCAACGGCCAACCGTCAAACTGTGAATCTTTTTTCAGGTCAGCCTGCCAGGGCCAGCACTCAAACACGACTCGCTGCTTACGAGTATTCACTCGAACCAGTCCGTAGCCTTCGCTTTTCAGGCGATGGTCAAACAAGAATTTTCCCCAACTGTCATTACCCTCCTCAAAAGTCGCGTGGGACACTCTCGGGTTGGCCACGGCCAACACCCGCATCTTGTTGCCAAAGGTATCAACAAAATGGCCGGTATTGGGGTCGCCATTTCTCGGGTTTTCCAACTTTCCATAGCCCTCAAACCAGCGCTGCCAAAACGCGGCCGCTGCGGGCCCAGAGAAAAACAGGGGGCCGTCCTCGTAATCATCTACGCCCTGAACGCACATCATTCCCAGGTGCTGGTCACCAGAGAGCACGATCGCACCGGCTTTCTGAACCAACTGCAGTGCCCGCCGACGCCCATCGGGTGGATAGCCATTGGCATCGTAGTCCAACAGCGGATTCCCGTGCTCGTCTGTTTGAGGAGAACCCCAAACCGAGGCGGTCAACACCATTTTTGGTAATTCCGGGTGGGTCTCCTCCCACTCTGCCAGAAAAAGCTCCTGTCGCTCTCCCAACAGTTCGCCTTTCACAGTCAACGGATCAGCTTCGTAGTCGGGGGGAGATTTAAACTTACGATCTTCCAGGAAGGCGAAGTTCACACCGCCATAGATAAACGAACCGTAGCTGACGGGAATTCCCCCTTCGATCGGGGTGGGGTCATAGCCATCCGGGTTGTGGCCACACTGAACCCGATAGACCATCCGCACCAGGTCAATTTCGTGTTTGAAACCGCCGTCTTCCTCGGCATCGCCACCGGAGACACCGCCCTGCCCCCAGAGGTTGCCCTGGAGAATATCGTGGTCATCCACCAACACAATAGACGGTTTATGCCGTATCGAATCGCGGAAGGTCCAGTACCACAGGTACCAGCGATATAGAGTGTCCAACTTCGCATCCGGGGTATCACGGCCCACTCGAGTGGGATATGTCTCGTAATATTGATCATCACAAAACACAAACAGGTCCGGGTCATGCGTCTGGCAATTCGACACCAGTTCCCGGTGCGGAAACAGAATGTTGTCCGGCGTGTAACGCCCCAGCGTTCGCTCCTGGGGAATGGCCGGTTTGTAAAAACCATCATTCAGGCTTTTTGCGGTTGGCAAAATACAGGAAAACAGCGCAATATTCAGGGGATGTTCGCCACCGGAATCAGCCGCTATGCTCCCTTCAAACAGCGGGGATGGCTGGGACTCTGGGAAGGTGATTCGGTAGTCGTAACCCTCCGAAGAGGCCCAGTCATCGCGGCGAAACCGGGCGATATAGCCGTCTTCGATTCGAGCGGTGTCGATTCGCTGCCAATCGCCACCTTTTTTACGCTTCACTTCAAGGCAAGCTGTAGGGTGAGCGTCGGTTGACAGGGGCATGAACTGTGCCGTCAACTTCAGCGTCTTGCCATTAAGAGAGTACATGCACCCCATGACTGGTCCCAACGCATTTACATCCGCTTCGGTCACTTTTTTGCCACCGGTTTGAACATCCTTGAACCACCAACGGGCCCCTGCCGCGCCCTCCTCTCCCGAAGGAGAGGACACCAGCATGACGCCGCCTTCCAGCTCGTGGGGCAAGACTCCTGTACGGACCACAAAGCCAAGTTCTTGCTCACTTTCAGCATCAAACGCGACCAGTCGCACATCGAAGCGCCCACCGGGAACCGGATCGATATGGCAGTCCAACACGATCTCCCGTTCACCCACGGGTGCGCCCTGAATTGCTCGCTCTCGAACAATGGCCTCATACGCCAGAGGATGGGCGTGATCACTGAAGTCCCGGAACCCCAAGCCTCCGTTGGTATCCAGGGTGGCCATGAAGCCACCACCGACTCCGGAAAACCGCTGCGCCAAAGAGGACGAGCGATAATCCAGCTTACCACCGCCGACACCCAGCAACAGCCCACAAAAACCACCGGCGACGGGGTCCAACGTCCCTACCGTTACCCGGATTCTGGCGGGCTCGTGACGGTTATTGAGCGAACGTGTCAGCAGAGAAACCGTGCGGCACTCAAAGTGTTGATCGCCGCGAAGACATTCGATGCGTCCGTTTCGCGACTGCCAATCCTGCAGACGATTACCCCAGAAGTCAGGCCCGAGCCAGGTCTGTTGTTGAGAGGGAATTGACGCTGCCAGCGGCCGCACAGATGTCAGCCTTTCGCGTTTAGCCGCCGCAAGCGCCGCTGCACTTGGGAGGGCCATGGCCGCTCCCAGGCTGACCGAAGCCGCCTTAATAAAGTCTCGTCTTTTCATGTTATTAATCTTCTCTGAGAGTTACTTCGCGTCAAAACGTCGCTGATAAAGAGATTCACCAATCTCCTTCGCCGCTTCCACCATCTCCGGATAGGGCGTATCGGTCACATCGACAAAGCCGACGTTGTAGTTTTCCCCGTCGTAAGCGCGTCCGGTAATCGGCGAATCCATATACTGGAACCAATGCCCCCCCACAAAGTACGGGTTGTCGATCAGAGACTTCATATAGTCCTTATACATCCGGGCACGATCTTGCTGACTGGAAGCGTGGATCAGGCCCGGGTGAAACAGTCCGCGATCCGTAGCGCCGATGTGCCATTCGCCAATAATGCTTGGCATATCAATGTCTTCCAGAAACTCCCATTTGATCTTGGTCAGGCCTTCTTTGTACGCGTTGTAACTGACAACATCGACATACTTAGCGGCGGATCGAACCACTTCGATAGGCATCCCCCAATCCGGCAACCGAGAGCCCAGGTACAGGTGGTTAGGCATATGCTCTTCCAACGACTGGTCCACAATCCGGTAGTATTCGGACGCATAGAGTTCCAACATGGAGGAGTAGTCCTCGCGCTGGGCCGCCGTAATCTCTTTCGGATCGAAGCCGGCGGCAAACGCTTCCCAGCTTTCCAGGTCAATATCCCAAGCGGCGTTAAGCGCCTCAATATTTTCGTACTGTTCACGCATCGCACGGGTAAATGCTCGCTTGGTAGGCACGCTCTCGGCGTCTCGGCCCAAGGTGTTGATCACAATGCCATAGCGAAGCTGGTCAGACTCGGGGCGACCAAAACTCATTTCGTTATCGATAAAGACCCCAACGGCCCAGGGGCTACCCTGCACTTCCCGAGCTACCTGTGCGGCGGTGGCATTGGCACGCTCGGAAAACACTGGATCAAATACATCCGGCAACGGGCCCCAGAAATCATTGCCGCTCGATACGGTTTTGTAGTCGCCGATAATCCAACCGTTGGCGAAGTACGGGATTTTCTCATTGTCGTAGAACTGCGGATCGGTCCAGTTGCCCAGAGAAGTAAATCCCCAGTTCAGCATGCGTGCGATGGTGACTCGCTCCCAGTCCTTCAAGAAGGAGTTCGGCTTCTCCTCGCCGTACTTACGCTCCAAGTTAGCCTGGTAGAAACTGTAGGTCTCACCATGGTCGAGGGGGCCGGAATGAGCACCACGGCGGTAGCTGTAATGATTGGCCAGCTCATGATCGAAATCCGGCAACCACTTGAACATATTTGCACGTATTTCCGATGCGACAAAACGAGTTGCTTTGGCTTCATCTCTCACGGAGATCATACCAATCGAGTCTTCCGGGGTCAGTTCGTCTTTATCCCGTTTCTTTATCAAATCCTGATCATAATCATAGCCGGTCATGGTCGTGGTATTTGACAGCCGAATGATATCCAGACCAGTCGCGAAATACAGATAACCTTCCGGATCAACCAAAGACCATTTACCATTGTACTTCTCGGTACGGAAATACCCGGTGGACTCCAGCTTCGGACCATTTTTCCAGCCTCCGAACTTGGAGCGACCCGACATCATGCCCTCTTTAAGTGAAGCGATCTCTTCCTTGCGGCGCTGAATCAGCTCACCCTCGGACTTAACTTTTCCCGGGTAGTCGGCTTTGGCATTCTGACCAAACCGGTCTACTATTCCCACCAGAAAGTCCTTCTTCATGGGAGGGTTGGACTCCAGCCGAATATCGTCAATCAAGACCTTTTTATCGAACAAAGCCCCTTTAACGCTTAAGCTGATTTTAGTGATCTTGGCGGTGTTGAGCTGTTGAGTGCCCCACATCCAGACGAACATTTCATCCTCTGATTCCCAAGTGGGCGGATTAGACCTCAAGCCCGAGGAGAAGTTTAGCTCGGTATCGTCATCGTCATAGGTACCTTCGATATCGTGACCGGACATCTTGGCGTAGTAGGTCTTGAAATCACCCACTGGTACATTCACGCTTCTGGTGAACACCTTACCATCCGCGTCTTCCACGTTCAGGTAAATCTGCGTCGAGTGCTCACCGACACTTTTCATGTCCATCCTCAGGTTGAAGCTCTCGTATTGGCTCCAGTCCCAGGGGGATTCCGGCTCGAAGGTCACGCCGGCATAGCTGCTTTCGCTGGCTTTAAACTCAACCGAGAGCACGTTTCCTTCCTTGGGGCCGGGTCGAATCGCGAGATTGGCACTACTTGACTTTACGCTGCTTTTGACTCCCTCTTCAAAGTCATACAACACTTCCAGAAGATTCGCTTGGGGCTTGGAGTCTGTCTCAAGTTTTTTCGTGTCGGAATCGCAGGCTACGAGTGCCAGGGAACAGATCAGGACTGAGATACTTTTATTAATCGTAAGGAGTCTCATCGTAAACCACTTTATTCTAGTTAAACAAAAAGCCAGTTAAGGTACCGTAACTGGCGTCAAATACAGCTTATTGTAATGAAGTCAATTTTGCTCAGAGCGGTTGTTTTGGTCCGAACGACGTCTTCCCGCTTGTCGTTCATGGCGGGGAGACGTCGAACCAATTTACTCCTGAAAGTAAACCGTTTTCTTTTCGAGGTACTGTTCAAGGCCATAGCGACCGTCCTCACCACCGGCACCACTGAGTTTCCAACCGTTGTGGAATCCTTGATGCTGTTCGCCGATCCCACGGTTGACATAGACCTCACCGCTTTCGACTTCATCAATGTACCGATGGATATAGTTCAAGTTATTGGTAAAGATATACGTAGACAGACCATAGATACTGTCATTTGAGTAGGTGATAGCCTCGTCAATGCTGGAGATTTTCACCACCGGTAGAATCGGGCCGAAAGTTTCCTCGTGAACGAGCACGTTGTCCTGCTTGACATCGCCCAAAACGGTCGGCTGATACCAATGACCATTTGGAAACGCCTTCACTTCTGCAACGCCTCCACCGGTTAGCACCTTGGCGCCCTGCTCTACGCCCTCTTTCACCAGCTTGTCGATGTTTTCAATTTCCCGGGCATTCACCTTGGGACCCATGGTCGTTTCCGGGTCCATCGGGTCGCCCAGTTTGATCGACTCCACCATTGGAACCAGCTTTTCGAGAAACCGGTCGTACAGGCTCTCATGCACATACACCCGCTCAGCACAGGTGCATACCTGACCACAGTTACTGAAACGCGTTGTGAAGGTTTCTTCTACTGCCTTATCAAGATCGGCATCCTCCATAATGATCAAAGGCGCCTTACCACCCAGTTCGAGCATAACCGGCGTGAGGAGGTCCGCACTGGTGCGGGAAATGATCTGCCCCGCCCGGGTGCTGCCGGTCATGGTAATCAGCTTGGTCAAGGGGCTTTCGCACAAATGCTGTCCCACAACAGAGCCATGACCGTTGACAATGTTCAGAACGCCGGCAGGAATGCCCGCCTCGTTCGCAATGTCACCCAGCGCCAATGTTGCCAAAGGCGTCTCCTGGGTCGGTTTCACCACAATGGAGTTCCCGGTCACCAACGCCGGGCCGATTTTCCGGCCAGCCAGCGCCAGCGGGAAGTTCCAGGCGGTAATCGCGACCACCACGCCACGCGGCACTTTGTGAATATAAATTTTCTCACCCGGACGATCAGAGGGAAGGATATCCCCCTCGATCGTCAGCGCGTTGTCGCAGGCATATTCTATGAAGGTGCAGGTCGCCTCAACTTCGGCTTCTGCTACGGAGAGCAGCTTGCCCTGCTCCGCCACCAGAAGCTTCGCCAGGCTCTGCTTTTTGCCTCGAATGCCTTGCGCAAACGCACGAAGGATTGACGCACGCTCACGAGCGGTCAGCTTGGCCCACTGTTTTTGACCCTGGCTGGCAGAATCAAGCGCGCTCTGAGCGTCTTCTTTGGTTCCTCCCGGAACCTCACCGACCACGTCACCCGTGGTTGGGTTATAGACTTTGATGGTCGAGTCTGAGCTGGACGCTACGTACTTTCCGCCAATGAAGTTGAGATTGTTCTTAATCATGAGATCATCTTCCCATCCAACCGCCGTCAACGAGAACGACGCTGCCATTCATATAATCGGATGCTGTGGAAGCCAGGAAGACTACCGGTCCCTTGAAGTCTTCCGGCTCACCCCAGCGCCCCTGAGGGATGCGTGCCAGAATGGCGTCGGCCCGCTCTTTGTTGTCACGCAGCGCTTGGGTGTTGTCCGTTGCAATATAGCCCGGCGCAATGGCGTTGATATTGACCCCTTTGGGGCCCCATTCGTTTGAAAGCGCTTTGGCCACCTGGGCAATCGCCCCCTTGCTGGCGGCATACCCCGGGACGGTAATCCCGCCTTGGAAGGTCAGCAGCGAAGCTGTGAAGATAATCTTGCCGTAGCCATTACCGACCATCTCTTTGCCAATCTCCCGGCTCAGAATGAACTGGGCGTTGAGGTTCACTTCGATCACCTCGTCCCAGATGTCATCGCCGTGATCGGTCGCCGGCTCCCGGCGGATCGTTCCCGCGTTGTTCACGAGAATGTCAATTTTCGGATAATCGCTCTTGACCGACTTGATGAAGGCGTACAGGTTCTCGCGATTGGAGAAGTCGCACTGATAGGCCGAGAACTTTCTGCCTTTATCGGTAACCTCTTTCTCCACCTCGGAGCCGGAGGATTCCAGAGTCGCGGACACACCGATAATATCGGCTCCGGCTTCGGCCAAAGCTACAGCCATAGCCTTGCCAATACCCCGTCTACAGCCGGTTACCAGGGCAACGCTTCCTTCCAGGTTAAACATGTCGTTCATTGAACGCCTCCACAGTTGATCAGAGATTTCATACCTTCGGGGTTTGCATCGATATTGGCGAACGCTTCGTCGATCTCATCCAACGGAGAGACTGAGGTAATAAACCGATCAATATCGATCTTTCCGGAGGAAATCATATCGATAGCCTGGTCGAAATCCTCGGCCTCATAGACGCGAGCGCCAACCAGCTCCAGCTCTTTCCAGAAGAAGTGGAAGAGGTTGACCAGAGGCTTTTCCGCGTGAATCGCCACCATGCAGATGCGGCCACGTACCGACGCGATCTGGGTCATGGTTTCTACGGCGGCCTGAACACCGCTTACCTCAAAGACGACATCCGCACCTTTGCCGTTCGTCCAAGCTTTGACTTTCTCTTCTATGTCTTCTTCTTTGGGGTTTACCGTCTCAAATCCCAGCTCTTCAGAGAACTTCAGGCGTGCCGGATTGAGCTCTGACACCATCACTTCGGCACCAATGCCCTTAGCGACCGCTGCCACCAGCTGACCGATCGGGCCACCACCAAGCACCACGGCCTTTTCACCGGTTTTCAGTCTCGCGCGAGCCACATCGTGGCAGGCAACCGACAGCGGCTCCACCAGAGCGCCTTGCTGCAAGGAGACGTTCTCGGGAAGGCGATGGAGCGTTCTGGCCTTCACGGTCCAGTAGTTCTGGAAGGACCCTGGCGTATCAATGCCCATAAACTTAAGGTTGTGGCAGATGTGTGAATGTCCCGCATCACATGCCGGGCATTCTCCACAATAGTCCAGCGGACGCACGACAACCCGTTCGCCCGGCTTGTAGTCAGTGACGCCCTCACCAACTTCATCCACGACACCGGACACTTCGTGGCCAGTCGTCTGGGGAATGGACACTCGCTTATCCATTACGCCGTGATAGATGTGCATATCAGTTCCGCAGATACCGGTATAACCGACTTTCAAGCACACTTCACCGGCACCGGGTGCGACTCTTTCGCCCTCGACGATGGTGAATTTTTTGTTTCCTGCGTATTGAGAAGCTTTCATGGGACACCTCTGTTTAAAAAGCTTGAATGAGATGCTTGCGCAGAAGGTCGTGATCAAACTCTACACCGGTGCCGGGAATATCCGGCGCCACGGCACGACCGTTCTCAAGTTTCAAGGGGTGGGTGGTGTAGGCGTCGATCGGGAAGGAGTGAACTTCCAGGTAGCCCGCATTGGGTTGTGACGCCATGAGAGAAACGTGCAGCTCATGCATTCCGTGGCTGCAGACCGGGAGGTTGAACGCCTGTGCCAAGTCCGCCACCTTCAGCCAACCGGTGATACCACCGATATTGGAGGCGTCAGGCTGAAGAAACCCAAGCCTGGCCTGAGAGACCGCGTAGGTAAACTCGTGAATGGTGTGAAGGTTTTCACCCATGGCCAACGCAATAGACGTTGATTGAGCGATACGAGCATATCCTTCGTAATCGTCAGGAATAGTAGGCTCTTCAAACCAGGTAATATCTTGATCAACAATGGAGTTAGAGAAGCGCACTGCTCCCTCCACTGTCATGGAATAGTTGGCATCGACCATGAATCCGCGACTGGGGCCGATCAAATTGCGGACAGCCCTAACTCGATCAACATCTTCGCGGGAGTCCGCTTTGCCAACTTTTATCTTGACCGCATCAAAACCGCGATCCAGATAACCTTTGATGTTTTCCAGCAACCGGTCCTTGGAAAAATTAAGATCAATTCCGCCCGCATAACAACGGGTAGTGTTATTCACCCCTCCGGCCACTTTCCACAAGGGCAGCCCCAGCCGTTTGCACCTCAGATCCCATAAAGCAATGTCAATCGCTGACTGAGCGAAACTGACCAAGCCTCCGCGCCCCACATAGTGCAGTTTCCACTGCACTTTTTCCCAAATCGACAGAATTTCAGAAGAGTCGAGCCCTACAAGGCCTGGCGCCAACTCATCCTTCAACAAAGAATAAATAGCTCGACCGCCGGTGCCACCAGTATACGTGTAGCCGACTCCCTCCCGGCCATCACCACAAGCAATACGACAAATAACCAGCTCGAAATGAGTATGATCCCCATGCTTTGCATCAGCGAGCACCTCTTCCAACGGTACCCGGTAGTACTCGATTCTTACATCAACGATTTCAGATGCGGCGCGCGACTCACACCCTGGAACAACATCAAGCTTGTTCATTATCGGTCTCTCTTATTGATACAACGGTCTTTACGACGACTGTAGGCTCGAATTTGCATATTGTCAACAATATTACAATGTTTAATGCATTCCACCTTAATTTGGCATTGCGGCACAATGCACCTATCGACACTTGGATATTGTTGACAATATACCATATAGTGGTGACTATAGCAAAGCTATCGCACCCAGCGTGCCCGGTCTCGCCCGATTCAGCCGGGCACGCAATAACGACATAAAAACCCAAGCAGGCAGAACAGGGCGGTTACTCCAGCCCGATGCCTGACACGATAAAGAGGTAATAAGCATGCTCAATCGCACGCATCTTTCGTCCCGCAACCGATCCGCACTCGCACTCACCGTGCTACTGACCGCCGGCCTTCAGGGCTGTGGAGGGCGCTCGGGCGACTCGGATAGCGCCTCAAGCACTTCCAGCTCTCAGCAGAGCGTCAGCTCAAGCAGCCAGACAAGTGCCTCGTCCAGCAGCAGTATGAGTGCCTCCTCCAGCAGCTCCAGCGCCGCCGCCTCGGAAGGCGCCACACAGGTTTACATTGATTCCGGCGTCACCCGAACCGTGGGCGATGCAGATTCCTTTCACCGGGAAGCTTTTATTACCCTACATGCCTCCCATACCGAACAGGACTGGTGGCTGGGAGAGAATGCCGAGTCAGTCGGTGGCGACAACCTGATGGCCGAATTTGTGACGAAGTATGACGTGTATTTCGGTCGGGATACCGGGGGTATGGCATGGCAACTGTCACAGGTACCCGAGGACCCGGAGAAGCCCGGCTACGCTGATGATGAAGCGATTGAGAGCCGAGGCAACGACGCCACCGGTTGGTATAGCGCCCGCCAAGACGTACGCGGTCCCATTCAGCGGGCCCAGGAACATCGCAACCAGCAAATGATTGTTGCGGCACAGCAACATCCCTACTGGCCGAACGGCACTCCCACCGGACAGGGGTGGGCCTTTTCCCAAATCGATACCCCCGAGGAGCCACTGGGAACAGCGACCGGGCAGTACATGAGTCAGTTCCTTAAGCATTTCTTCCGACAAAGCGAAGGCGAGCCAGGCCAACCGAAACCTTTATACGCCGAAGTGATGAATGAGCCGCTGTGGGAGCTGGTAACAGTGGCCGAGGACCCGGTCGACCTAACCACCATTTTTGAATTTCATAACACGGTTGCGAAAGAGGTTCGGGCCCTTAACCCGGATGTGCTGCTGGGCGGGTACACCGCCGCCTTCCCCGACTTCGAAAAAGACAACTTCAACCGCTGGGAGGAGCGCGACAAGCATTTCCTGGACGTCGCTGGAAGCAATATGGACTTCATATCCCTGCACCTGTACGACTTCCCGGACTTTACCGACAATGGTGTGCCGGTCAAGCGATACCGCAAAGGCGCCAACATGGAAGCGACGCTGGACATGCTGAACCATTACACCGACCTGTCGTTCGGCGAGGAAATTCCGCTGATCATTTCCGAGTACGGCGCCCAAGTACACCGTCTGAGAAATGAACCCTGGTTCCCTTATAGGGACTGGCTGACGATCAATTCCATCAACTCTATGATGATGGCCTTTATGGAGCGTCCCCATCAGGTTGAAAAAGCACTGCCGTTCATTACCGTCAAAGCAGAATGGGGCCGAATAAGCCCGACCGTCCCTTACAATTTCCGCTTAATGCGGCAACAATTTGAAGCCGAAGGCGAAACCGGTGAGGAATGGGTATACACCGAACTGGTGAAGTTGTACGAGCTATGGAAAGACGTTGAAGGCATCCGTTTGGATACCGCCGCCAACGACCCGGATCTGCGAGTCGACGCCTACCGGAGCGATACCGAGACCTTTATCATCGTCAACAACCTTGATTTTGAGGCTCAAGAGTTTGCCCTGAACTTCCGCGATGGAGCGGCCCCGGCCGAGATACAAACCAAACAGCTGTTCCTGGGTGACCAAGAGCTGCCCCTGCATGACAGAACGCCGATGATCGAGAACCAGACCTATAGCGAGCTGCCTCAGACGCTGACTCTGGAGCCGGAAGCTACCATGGTCATCCGCTACAGCAACACCGGCAACGCACCGCAGGGTGAGCTGCAAGAGACCAACTATTACGCCAACACCTACAAGCAACCGATTGAAAGCGCACAGCCGATTACCTTCGAAGTGGATGACATCAACACGTCTGCCGAAGGGTTTGCCATTCTGCGCGTGGGCCTCGGACGGGAGCACGGCCTGTCGCTTCAACCGGAAATCACGGTCAATGATGAGCCGGTCACGGTACCGACCGACTGGCGTGGTGGGGACCAGTACCTGGACGGAAAAGGCCGAGAAAGTTTCTTTGGGGTGATCGAGGTTCCGCTCCCCGTAGAGCTTATCGACGTCAACAACACCGTTCGCATTGAGTTTCCCGACAGCGGTGGCTACGTGAGCTCACTCGCGATTCGCTACGGCGCATCTACAACCGCCCTGTTGCGTCCACAAACGGCTTTCTAGGACAACAACCGCCTCTGACCGCCCTACCCGGGCCTAATCCGGCCAGGGCGGTTTTTCCTCTTCCCTTTCCCGCTCAGCCCTTTAACTCCCCCTTGGGCGCCGCTTTCAACCTTGAGTTCTACATCACGTTTTCAGAAACCAACCAGAAGTATTGTTTACATTATACAATCGTCTATATATAGTAGTTGAGGGGTTCAAGAGCGCATTTCCTCTTGTTCCTATCTAGCGTGACTTGGCTCGCGTGCCCCGACTCGCGCGGCCCGCCTGTTGGGCTCCGCGCCCCACGTCACACAACACCCCACAGCGATAACGATATAAACGCGATGGAGGATTTATGAAAAAACTCTTGTGTATCGCCGCCGTCACTGCCTACGGCTCCCTGGTTCACGCCGCCGACTGGGATGGTATACCAGTGCCTGCCGATCCCGGCGCAGGCAACGCCTGGCAGTTGGTTGACTCGGTTTCCGACGATTTCAACTACTCCGCCCCCGCCAACGGCAAAAGCCCGACCTTCTACAACCAGTGGTCCGAAGGGTTCATCAACAGCTGGCAAGGCCCCGGCCTGACGGATTACCACAATCCCAACTCGGAGGTGATTGGCGGAAACCTGGTCATCAAAGCCACCCGCAAGCCCAACACCAACCAGGTCTACACGGGCGCCATTCACTCCAACGACAGTATTCAGTACCCGGTCTATATTGAAACCCGCACCAAAGTCATGGATCAGGTGCTGGCCAACGCCGTCTGGATGTTGAGCTCCGATTCCACCGAGGAGATCGATATCGTGGAGTCCTATAGCAGCAGCCGCCCCGGGCAGAGTTGGTTTTCAGAGCGGATGCACCTGTCGCATCACGTGTTCATTCGCGACCCCTTCCAGGACTATCAGCCCAAAGACTCGGGCTCCTGGTACACCGATGGCCGCATCTGGCGCGATCAGTTCAGTCGGGTCGGCGTTTACTGGCGTGACCCCTGGCACTTGGAGTATTACATTGACGGGCAGCTGGTTCGAACCGTCTCCGGGACCGACATCATTGACCCCTACGACTACACAAACGGCACGGGCCTGAGCAAGCCCATGCAGATCATCGTCGATGCAGAAGACCAGGACTGGCGCTCCGACAACGGCATCATGGCCACAGACGCGGAGCTCTCTGACCCCAACAAGAACCGGATGTACGTCGACTGGATTCGAGTGTACAAACCCGTTACCCAGACCAATGGTGGTAACGGCGGCGGCTCGGGCAGCGATGTGAGCGTATCGACCGATTTCGGCGCTTTCTTTGCCACGGGGAAAGACGGCAGTCCGGTTGCGGGCGACAACGTCGAAGGGTTCAACCCCTCAGGCCAGGGCAATATCAACTACAACACCTTGGGTGACTGGGGCGACTACAGCATCACTCTGCCAGAAGACGGTCGGTATCGGGTAGAGGTCAATGTCGCCTCTCCCTCCAGCGGCACGCTGGCAGCTGATGTCACTATCGACGGCGTCTACGTTGGCCAAATCAATATTTCGGCCACCGGCGGCTGGGAGTCCTACCAGACCTTCAGCCTCGACAGCGACTTTTTTATCGGCGCGGGCACCCACACCGTTCGGATTAAAAGCGCTGGGAATACCAACTGGCAGTGGAATGGTGATGTCATCCGGTTTGTGAAAGTCACCGACTAACCATCGCAATCATTGCTTTCAGAAAGCGAAAGAGAAATTATTAGTCCTCACGGAAGAGGGCTCTCTAACCACACGAGGCTGAAAAATGACAACTATGAACGCACCCTTTCGATGGCAAGCTCGCCTTTTTATCGCCGTTTTCGGCCTACTCCTCCACACTTGTCCCACCCTGGCCGCTGAGCTCAGTGGCGAGCTTCGCAAGTGGCACAAGGTCACGCTGACCTTTGACGGGCCCAATGCCTCAGAAAGTGACACGCCTAACCCGTTTGTCTACTACCGGCTAAATGTCACGTTTACCCACCAGCCCACGGGAAAGTCTTACCTTGTTCCCGGTTATTTCGCAGCAGATGGAGACGCCGCCAATACCGGTGCAACTGGGGGGAACAAATGGCGAGTCCACTTCGCGCCGGACGAGGTCGGACCGTGGCAATGGGAAGCGTCTTTTAGACAAGGGCCCTTTGTCGCCGTCTCCAGCAAGCCAATCAGTGGCGTCAGCGCCGGCTTCATGGACGACGAAACCGGTACCCTAACCATTCTCGACACCAATAAAACGTGGCCAGATTTTCGCCAGCGTGGTCGCCTGAACTATGTGAACGAGCCTTATCTACGCTTTGAAGAAACGGGCGACTACTTCATTAAAGCAGGACCTGATGCGCCTGAGAACCTCCTCGCTTATGCGGACTTTGACGGTACCTTTCACGATGACGGCAAGAAAGATTCTCTCGTCAAAACCTGGGGGCCTCATATCAAAGACTGGAGCAAAGGCGACCCCACCTGGAAAAACGATAAAGGAAAAGGGCTGATCGGCGCGTTGAACTACCTCGCCTCAAAAGGCATGAATTCCGTTTCTTTTTTAACACTGAACATTATGGGGGACGACCAAAACGTCTTTCCCTATGTCGACTACACCACATACGATCGGTTCGATGTCTCCAAGCTAGATCAGTGGGAGGTAGTGTTTGAGCATGCGCAACAGCGCGGCCTTTTTCTGCATTTCAAAACGCAAGAAGTGGAAAACCAGGGTTTGCTCGATGGCGGCGGTTTGGGCCTGCAACGCCAGCTCTATTATCGAGAACTCATCGCGCGCTTCGGTCACCACCTGGCCTTAAACTGGAATATGGGTGAAGAAAACGGTGAGTGGTACCCAAAGCACCAAACCGTACCGCAATCGACCATCCAGCGTTTGGCTATGGCCCGGTACTTTCATGACAATGACCCGTATCAGCATCACATTGTCATTCACAACGGTAACTTCTTTGAAGACCTCACCGGAGTTGACAGCTACTATACCGGCGTCTCGCTACAGACCCACCGCGCGGATTTTGGTGCGGTTCATCCCCAAGTCAAAAAAATCAGAAGTTGGCCCGTCGCCAACGGGCGACCACTGGCCGTCGCCGTCGACGAGCCGGGCGACGCACAACATTCCCTTGTGCCCGATTCGGAAGACCCCGAACACAACCTTGCCCGCATGAACGGGCTCTGGGGGGCCTTGACCGCCGGCGCTTGGGGAACGGAATGGTATTTTGGCTACCAACATGAGCACTCGGACCTGACCGCTCAGGATTGGCGCACCCGAGACCTCTTCTGGGATCAAGCTCGCCACGCTGTAAAATTTTTCGCGTTGGCCGATGTGGCTCTGTCGCGAGCGGTCAGCCGAGACGAAGTGGTCAGTAACGCCTCGGCGTTAGCGGAAGTCGGCGAGTTTTATATCATTTATGCGAAAGACGCCTCAAAAGCTCTGACGCTTCGTTTACTGCCAGGCAAAGCCGACTACAGCGTACAGTGGTTCGACCCACGCAACGGCGGCGAGCTGCAAACCGGCTCTATCACAGAGCTCAGGGTCGATAAGGAAGTGACCACCTATTGGGGCGATATGGCAACGGTCGACTTGGGAAAACCACCTAGAGACACAGAGAACGATTGGGTAATCCTGGTGAAGCGACAATAGTCGCTTCACCTCCGCGAGCGGCGATAACAGCGGAGACGTTTCATATTGTTGACATTTGACAGTTTTTAAGAAAATATGGGCCTCTGACGTGATTGAAGGCCAGAAGCGCCCTCGACTCCCAACACTCTAACGATAACGACTCAAGAGGTCACAGAATGCTCTATGCCCCGCAACGCTCCCTGCGGCAGCCGCTCTCACTACTCCTCGTCGCCCTTCTGAGCGCAAGCCTCCATGGCTGTGGGGGAAGCAGCTCCGACGATTCGCATGACACTCCGGAGAACGGCACCTCCTCAAGCGCCCAATCCCAGCAGAGCAGCCTCTCATCAAGCCAGGCGATCAGCAGCGCTTCCTCCTCCAGCAGCGAAAGCGCCGTGTCTTCCAGTAGCGAAGGAGCGGTCTCCTCTTCCAGCTCGTCCACCAGCGATCAGTCCTCCAGCAGAAGCGAGCGCGCTTCCACAACCGCCGACTGGGACGGCCTGGCGGTACCAGCAGACCCCGGCGCCGGCAACACCTGGAAGCTGGTCGACGCCGTATCCGACGACTTTAACTACTCCGCCCCCGGCGACGACAAAGGCCAGGCGTTTTACGAGCGTTGGTCCGAAGGGTTTATCAATAGCTGGCAGGGGCCGGGGCTCACGGATTACCACGACCCGAACTCCTCTGTGACCGAGGGGAACCTTGTTATCGAAGCCACCCGCAAACCCGAGACCGACGAGGTATACACCGGCGCCATTCATTCCAAAACCAGCGTTCAATACCCGGTCTACGTCGAAGCCCGTGTTAAAATCATGGACCAAGTCCTCGCCAACGCCGTCTGGATGCTGAGCGCCGACTCCACCGAAGAAATTGACATTGTGGAAGCCTACGGTAGCAGCCGCCCGGATCAGACCTGGTTCGCAGAGCGCATGCACCTGTCGCACCACGTCTTTATTCGCGACCCGTTTCAGGACTATCAGCCCAAAGATGAGGGCTCCTGGTACACGGATGGTCGCCTGTGGCGCGAACAATTTAGCCGAGTCGGCGTTTACTGGCGCGACCCATGGCACCTGGAGTACTACATCGACGGCGAGCTGGTTCGCACCGTCTCCGGCGAGGAAATCATCGACCCGGAGGGCTACACAAACGGCACCGGTCTTAGCAAGCAGATGCAGATCATCGTTGACGCCGAGGATCAGGACTGGCGCTCCGACAACGGCATCATGGCCACCGATGAAGAGCTGTCGGACCCCGATAAAAACCGGTTCTATGTAGACTGGATTCGGGTTTACAAGCCAGCGTCCATGACCCCCGACACCAGCGACGACGACACCGCCTCGAACATGGGCGCAACGGTCACCACCGACTTCGACGCCTTCTTCGCCACGGGCAAAGACGGTGAACCCGTCGCCGACGACAGCATCGAGGGATTCAACCCCTCCGCCGATGGCAATATCAACTACAACACCTTGGGTGATTGGGGCGACTACAGCATTACCGTGCCGGAAGACGGCGACTACCGGGTAGAGGTCAATGTGGCCTCCCCCACCCAATCCGGCCTGGCAGCCAATGTCATGATCGACGAAACCGACGCCGGGCAAATCGCCATCACCACCACCGGAGGCTGGGAGACGTACGAAACGTTCAGCCTCGACACCCCAGTCACGCTCACCGCCGGCACCCACACCGTCAAAATTCAGAGCGCCGGCAGTGCAACTTGGCAGTGGAATGGCAATTTGATTCGTTTAGTTCAGTTTGGTGAATGATCAGAGTGAGTTCGTGCAGAGGGCGAAGACATTCTCACGCTCTTCAAAGGTTAGAGTGCAGGAGGCGCGAGACCTTTCTGGTGGAGTGATTCCGCCATGAAGCTATAAAAAACCAAAAACAGATGCCGGATGCTTCATTATAGCGCGCCCGATATCGCTCAGAGACTCACCCGACCGCCATCTACGCCGCACTTCTGATTTTTGCCCCTATGAAAGGCCTGGGCGACCAAGTTGAGCCATGGTGCAACCTCCTATTGATTGTTCTTAACAATAAAGCATGTTGGATCGACCAGTTGGACTCACAACCGCTCTCTTGAAGTCGGATTCCCCGAGAAACTCTCTATAATTGAGCTACTTGACGAGAGTTATGCGGTGCAGCGACTGTATCAGGTATTTGGGGTGCATCGCAGCAACTATCGGGCCTGACGTGAACGGGACAGAACTCCTTGCGAGGCAGAGCAGAAGCTGCTGAATCAGGTTGTGGAGGCACATGCATCCAGCAACGGCTTTGCCGGAGCCCGCACAGCATTGCCAAAATAGTAACGTAGGCCAATACGCCGCTGAGTCGTTACCGAGCTAACAGGCTTATGGCAGAGAAGATCTACTGGAAAACCCAAAAGACGGTGGCTTAAAACACTTGACCACTACACCGTTGCGTAGGTCGAAGATCGTGGTTAGTTACCGTCGAAAATGAGAGGTCCAGGGCTTCTGGAACCCATCTATTCAGCATATCGGCATCCACATCCATTCTTCCGCACATGGCTCATTCTCCGGCATCAAGGGCAGACCCGATAATACCACCGAAACCTGTGTATACAGCCAGATGCGAGGGGTCATAATTAAACGCACGATGGCTAGTATTCTACTTGGTGGTGGCCACGACAAAATCACTCGAAACGTAAGCTCGCCATCATCGAAGCGACAGAGCAGGGAGTCGTTTATTATTCAAATTACTCATAATAGGTATTATTTTTATTCATATAAAAACCTATGTATTTCGCCTCAAAGCATAAAGTAAACCGATAAATTGTTGTGCTGGTTCAACCACTTACAAATTTCATGACATATTATACGCGAAATTAAGTCTTTATTATCAATAGGTTACGATACATTTCCGCTTGACGTTTCAATCTGCTCACCATATATTTGACTGCAGCGACGTTCCAAATGTTGCCCCATTCACCATAACGGCATAAACACCTCAAAGAGGGCAAAGCATGCATGATCACAAGCGTTCCTGCCCAACTACCCTCCGGCTCATTAAGGCAGGCTAGTGGATTGGCGGTCACGTATGAGCAGTTCTACTCGGCTTTGGACACGCTAGTCGATGATTCCGGCGCCAATATGGACCTAGGCTGCTCAGAAGGTAATATCGACGAAATGGCCAGAAGGTGTAAACAACACACTCCTAACCGGCCAGTCTGCGTTGTTGCTCAATGGAAGTGGGTCGACAGTGAATTAACGCGATTAGGCAAGATTGGCGATTCAGAGAGCCTGACCTACTCATTTCTCTATGCCAACCGAATTATCAGGGATAGTCGAAATCGCGGTTTTAACTCTGTTTTTACTTCACCGTTTAAAACGCTCACTGACGGCTGCTTGTTTCACACTCAGAACTCAATTTACATGCTGGTAGGACCCGGAAAGCGAATTTACATCCAGCCCGACGTCGTTGCGCTTCTTCGTTTGATCTGAGGACAGCACCTTCAGCTATACCCCTTAAGCATTCCAGACATTGAATAGAGAGATATCGTATGACCTCCCCTGATGATAAAGACGAGTGGGCGGCTTTTTTATTCCCGGAGACAAAGTACACCGGGTATGTAAGGAAAGCCAACGGTGAGTAGCTCAGTGCTACCAATAAGCGCCACAACAACGACAGGCGTTGGCTCATAAATGCCATCCCCCGAATTCTAGACAACGACGTCTCGATCTCAGGGCATGGTGTGACTTCATATCGACACTCTTTAAAAATTGGACATCCCTAATGAAAATTGTCGCGGCATCCGACCTCCACCTCGAATTCTCCCAAGCCGACTGGTCCCAGGCACTGGCGTTTCCAATCGATACCGACGTTATTGTCCTGGCCGGGGATATCGGCGTAGGCAACCTGTCTACCGAAATAGTTTTGGATTTATCAGATAGATACCCGAGGTCCCATATTGTATGGGTAGCCGGGAACCACGAATTTTATAACCACAACATTGACTCCCAGATCGAGAAATACCGATCGGCCTGCTCAAAAAATGACCGTGTTCATTTTCTGGAAAACAGTTCAGTCGAAATTGACTCAGTCAAATTTATCGGATGCACACTCTGGACCGATTTTTCAGCACTCGGCGACGGAGATAGGGCGATGTATGTCGCCCGCAGAGGCATCAACGATTTCGTGTTAATTAGAACTAAAGACGATGAGATATTCACACCACAGGACGCCGGCAGCCGCTTCAAAGAGAGCGCTGCCTACCTGGATTCAGAACTATCAAGTAGCGATCCCTCAAAAACAGTTGTGGTAACTCACTTTCCACCGGGACTTGAAACTCACAATAAGAATTTCCCTCTCGACGATATGGCCGCCTATTTTCAGGCAAACGTCGATCACCTTATTCAGCAACACCAGCCGGCAGTCTGGATATACGGCCACAATCATTACAGTAGCGACCTCAGCATCGGAAAAACTAGGCTGATAAGCAATCAACTGGGGTACCCCTCCGAACTAGGATCTATCCCTGCCTACGGCGCTACGAAAGCGATTGAGCTGAAGTAGGATCTCACGCTCAGCCCGCCTCTTAAGAAACTTGAAACATCAGAAGTCTGGACTACACTTAAACCACTTTACTACGATGTAGTTGATAGTGAGATTAGCAAGTGTCATCAACTGCTTCTTGCTTTGAACGTCCACTCAAATACCTGTAAAGGAGAATGGCATGGCTGTCAAACACACACCCACCGGGATTGTGCATCAAGGAAGTAAAGGGGGACCACTGGCTGCGGATACAACACCAAAGAACATGCCAGTCATTGGGTTCAGTCGTCACAGCGTATCACCTGCGACAAGAACGGCTGTAAGAATTAATCATACCAATCCCAGACAGAGCGACATCTATGATGGGCCGACCACGGCTCAATCCAGCCACCATGTGCCTGATCTGAAAATTATGCTCTAGTAACTCCGGGGTTACTACCCTCGGAGTTACTCCCGCTCAACATTGATGTTTAGAGCTGGGTAATTTTTCACCAAAAGATCAATTGCCTCAAACGTCCTCTTCCCCCACTGGTTGGACATAGCGTAGGTTCGGTCCCCGACCTCAAAAAGCTCTCCTGCCTTACAGAAAAATCGCTTTGTAATAGGAAGCTTTCCGCCCGCATCGAATTCCATCAAATTTTCAGAGAAATCGACTTCATCCAATGATCCATCAAAGCTGGCGAATAGGTTGTTTTTCCGCCAGTAAAGAATATTAGCAAGCTCTTCAGGTTTAATTCCGGCCTCAACCAGCTCACTGACGAGAAGAAACATCAAATTGCGCTTATTAAGGCCAGTTCGTACGTTGTCCCCGAAGCTAAGGGTAAACTTGGAGTAATCACGGGTCGATGAAGCCCTTGATTGCTGCTCCTTCTGCTTCTTCTTTCTGACTTGAACTTGGAACTGCTCCGTTTCAGGCAGGGGAATAACCTGCTGAATATCCAGAAATACCCTCTGGCCATCGCTGTATGGTTCCAACTTCACGCAGCGGATATCCAATCCCTTTTCATTCAACCACAGAACGGAGCTGGTAAGCTCCTTTGAAAACTCGGCACTGGCAAGTACAATCCTGACATCTTGTGCAAACGAATCCTCATCTGGCTCCTCCCACTCCAGGAAGTTAAGGATTCTCTGCTGAGCGTCTTCTCCGGAGCCTGCGATATCGAGGTACGCTTGATGAGCCTCTACTACTTGATCAAAGGTCATAGTCGATATCATCGCGCTGTAGCGAATTGCCTGAAGCTCCATGTGGCCGCCGTCTTCGGTACGCTTTAGCTCTACCACCACTAAATTAGCATTCTTGTCGATACATAGAAGATCGATCCTGCGGCGGCTCGCATCCCAGTCACCAAACTCCTCCGAAATCACCAATGCTTCATCGACGATAACTTCTATTTGGTCCTTTAGCAGGCGCTGTATATCCTGCCGCTCCCGGATACCCCGGTCAGCAAAGGTCGTTTTCGTTAGAATTCTAATACCAGAATCACTCATCTCGTAAATTGCCATATTCAATCCACCGCTTAGGAAACTGAAGGCTGCTCTCGAGCCAGCTTACTTTTCAAAAAGTGATGCAAACTCGCTCTTCGCCTGCCACTCAATGGCAAGTTCATTGCCCCGAATCAGAACAACGCCCCGGCTTGCGTGTGGCTAGCTATGCTGGGCGCGATACACCAGCAGGATGTCCAGAAGCTCCATCAAATGCATTTTAAAGCCGGATTTCGAAAAATCGTCATACACGACATCGTCCACCTGCCAACGGGCATGATCGAGGCGGTTATCGTCGGAATCGCTGAGAAACAGTACCCGCCCTTCGGCGGCACTGTTTGTCAGATATTGCTCTGACAGTTGACCCAGGCGGGCTTTATCAAAATTTGCATCATAGCTCACATCGTCTCTCCAGCCACAGCTGTGGCTTCAAAAAAGCACAAGGCCTTCGCAACCTGCTCTAAAATTTCACGTTGTGGACTTTTCATAAAGTCAGCCAAATGAATGATCCCTTGGTACTCAAGTGGTTCGGCGTAAGTCATGGCGCGTGGAAAGATATTCTTTCGAAGTGCACCTGGCTTTGAAAGATTAAGGCCGGCCAGCACCTCCGGAAACTGGTTTTCAGCGTGATCCGTCAGGAGACAACCTACATGCAGCATCTGCGATCCGTAAAAGAGCATTAGAATAGCTTGCTTGGCAAAGCGACCGGTCTCCACTTGGTAGAACGTCCCCCTACTACGAGCTTCATGCCCAGAACTGAAAAAATTGTATTTTCGTTCGTAGAGAAGATCAGCAGAGTTTCCCTGATAGCCTGAACTAAGGAATGGGTTCAACAATTCAGTATTTTCTGATTCAATCTTAGTCACTACGCCTTCGCTCACTAGCGACTCGAACATCTCATCAACATTTACTGTTAACGCTTGATCAAGCCAACTGGCGTGGATGGCTGGCAACTCCCTAGCCAATTGGATCGCTTGCTCATGGTATCGCTTTCCGTCAATGAATCCGTCTTCCAGCGTATCTTTTAAAGTTTTCACCTTGCTCACGTACTCCTTTGTCGCTCTTTCAACTGCGGCCTGATAATCCCGTATCGCCCAAGATAAGTTGGATCTCTGAGCAACAGCGTTAGCGCACAAATCAAGCCAGGCATGAATACTATTTAGCCTGGTACTCCGTCGGTAGCTGATATTCTGGTACTGAGCCATTGGCTCAGCCCTGGCATTACGCAAATACAATGACTGAGGGCAAACTCTCAGGACGCCCAAGCCGCGGGCGGAGGGGCTTTCTCGGTTCTTCGTCAGGTAGATAAACAGCGTATCATCAGCCCGATCCGGGTCTGTCGCCCCAACCGCCTCTAGATAGCGCAAGACTTGCCGAGGTTGATCTTGTGCGTTGAGTTTGTTCTCGATGACGATTTGACGGTTGCCATCGCTTATCAGCAAATCAATCTGATCTCCCTTTCCGTTAGGACTAACTTCCTTCCATACCATGATAGACGAGAGCTCAAGCCACCCCTGTCGTCCGATCACATCCAGAAAAATCTCCAAAAAGCGAGTTCTTTGGTAATGTCTCCCCTCAGGGTTCAGCAGAGAATAGATGAAGCGGGTATGAAGCCGCACTTCGTCATTGACTGACAGTACAGAGCTGAGCAGATTGAAATCGTTCAACCCCTGTTGTTTCTGCGATGTTTGCGCAGCTTCAAGCGATTCCATAGCGGCAAATAGACTTTGCCATGAAGTGTATTGCATTGTCACCGGCTCCATGAACTTGACAGCGCTTCGGCTTTCTGTAACACCAAATCGACGGCCTCGGCCCGTCTAAGCAATGGCTGCCATTGCTCCAGAGCGCGCAAGCCTTGTTTTTCGAAATGCCAAAAGAGCCAAACATAGAAGCTGTAATAGCGTATTCGATCAGTTACGTTGGTACTGGCAATAACTGGCTATACACAAAAATACCCGGCGCTTGGACGCCCAAGTGGTCGAGCTCGCCAACTTGTTGTGGGGCTCGACCTAGGAAATCTCAACTGGGAATTTTTGCCTATTGTTAGTATTTGCCAAAAAACACTCCCTCAGTCATAGCCATTATGGCTCGTTAGAGCTTGTAGTATGGTAATCCTCCCATAAATTGAGGGTACTCATAAGTAGAATTTTCTCGTAATCTATCCCCAGAGGAGATTCTGCATGAAGAAGTCACGTTTTACCGACAGCCAGATCCTGGCAATCTTGAAGCAAGCTGAGACTGGCGTTCCGGTGCCTGAGCTCTGCCGCGAGCACGGCATGAGCAGCGCCACTTTCTACAAGTGGCGCGCCAAGTTTGGCGGTATGGACGCCTCAATGATGGCTCGCCTGAAGGAGCTTGAGGATGAAAACCGGCGCCTGAAGAAGATGTATGCCGAGGAGCGCTTGAAGGCCGAGATCATCCAGGAGGCCATGACAAAAAAGTGGTAAAGCGTAAGCGCCCAACCAACCACCCGGTTAAGACCAGTTGGGATTGGTGCTAACGTTCCAAGGTA